>NZ_JAHHPR010000123.1:0-1114 GCF_024606255.1 Endozoicomonas sp. SESOKO3 | reverse complement strand
TCAAGCTGATGACCACGGAAGATTATTTGCACGCCATTATTTACCACAGTGATGGACAACTGTCCGTGTTTACTTATCAAGATCAGGTTAATGTCCATCGTTTTGACACCACCATTAAACCAGAGGCAGCAAAGTCCATGCGCCTTGTTTTTGTCGATGATAAAGTCTATCTGGCTTTTGAAGATGCTGATATTGACGAGGGTAGTCGGCAGCTACGGATGCAAGAAATTTCACTGGATTTTGAAAACTATAACTATCAAAAATCGGCTGCCGTTTTATCCTCTGCGGGATCGTCTTCGGCCATTCAAGGTTGGGGAATTGGGCTTATTACAACGGGCACTGTGTTGGCTGTATCGGTTGCGGTTATCGTAGCCATTAAGAAGTTTAAAAGACAATCACTTGGAACAAAAATGGAAACCACTGAATTACTACCTTTAGGTAAGCTTGAATAACCGACAAATAGGAGCAACTTCAAGAGCAATCGCCAAAAACATTATCATTTTCACAAAGGGGTATCGGGCCAATAGCTTATCCGGAAAAAGTTGGCCCTTGGTATCCCCCTGCTCAAACGTAAGTTTTTCCCGGTTACCCGCATGTTTATGCATGATGACCCAACGTAGTCTATATGTACGGACACAAATACGAGTAGTTCTCATCATTGTTTTTCAGGGTACTCACTCAATGAATAACGGCCCGATGAAAGATCAGTATCGGAAAAGTCCGACTATATTTACAAAGTCGTCTGTATTGTTCTTATCACTTGTCGTTTGTTTTTCAGACTGGAACAGTTGGGCCAGCACTGTTGAGCTGGACAATAATAATTTCAAGCACTACCTGAATGCCGACCACCCGGTAGAAGGTCGCTATCGGTTGATCAGTGATATTGACCTTAGCAAATTCATTCGCTGGAAACCCATTGGCAATACCTCCAGACCGTTCTCTGTCACTCTGCTTGGCAATGGTCACGTTATTTCCGGTCTTAAATGTTCAACATGGGCAGCGAATAAAACCACAGGCTTGTTCGGAGTTCTGCAAGACAGCACCATCAGACAGATCATGCTAAACCAGCCCGAAGTTACCAGTTATGGAAGTTCAAGCCCCACAGGTGCACTTG
>NZ_JAHHPR010000122.1:0-1951 GCF_024606255.1 Endozoicomonas sp. SESOKO3 | reverse complement strand
CAATGCCTGAGGGAACAGATCAAAAAGTTGTACGTTGATCTCGAAAGCAAACAAGGAGTAATAGACTATCTGATCCATCAAGCAGCGGAAAACACAGCCCAGAGGCTGACAGCGGCCAATAATCCAGCGATGCCCGGCAATGACACAGCGCGTTTTGATTCTCACCAACCCTTGAGCCCCCCCAATGAGCAGTCACTCTCGTCTATTGACCATACAGAGCCCCCATCAGTAAACAATATTCCCCGTGAAGAACACCCACCGATTGCAGAGACCAACCCGACAATGTCAGGCAGTGACGAGGAGTATCGAGCTTCTCAACAGTTGACTTCCCCCAATGAGCAGTCACTCTCGTCTATTGATCGTACAGAGCCCCCATCAGTAAACAATATTCCCCGTGGAGAACACCCACCGATTCCGGAAACCAGCCCGATGTCAGGCAGTGATGAGTCGAACATCGACAATGAAGAGGCATACCCCCGGCAGGAACAGGTAACGACATGCTGGGACAAAAACCGAAATCGATCTTGCAGTCATTATCATCGGTCATGCCGTCTGAACTTTGGATGCTGTGCCAGGTATTTCCCCTGCCAAATTTGCCATAACGCCAGTGATGACTGCGATGTTAAAGATCGCAAGGCTATTGACGCGAAAAAGCTTCAATGTTGTTTCTGCAACTATGAGGGGGACATTACGGAAGACTCCCAGACGTGCCCGGGATGCAACCAGAAAATGTCGGAATATTTCTGTGCAAAATGCAAACACTTCACCTGTAAGGAGAGAAAACCGCACCACTGCGATAAATGTGGCATTTGCCGAGTAAACAAGCATAAGTCCTTTCACTGTGATGTTTGCAATATCTGTTTGGATAAAAGGTTAGAAGGCAATCACAAATGCCGGGAAAACTCAGGCCACGATCTGTGCTGCATTTGTCTGGAAGATGCCTTCAGCGGCTGCCAGATACTGCCCTGTTCCCACAAAGTTCACAGGAACTGTGTCATTGCGATGATTCAACACGGGATAAGAACCTGCCCCATGTGCAGACACCCTCTATACACTCCGGTAAATGGAAACAATCATTAACTGCTGACCGGATTTAATAATCGCCGTTGGTGTCCGTTTCAGATTTGCCACGTGGCAGTACAGGTCAAAAAATCCATATAGCCATTCAGAAATTCTTGGCTACTCTCTATCTCTACGAACAATAATGATGAAAAGTAATGCTCCTTTATTTTTCCACGACAGAAAGTCAACACAAATTGTTCTGAGGTTTTCTATCAGGCAAGTCAGAGCGGGTTGGCATTATTGACAAAAGTTGTGTAACGAGACTTGAATGCATTTTTACCGCTTATTAATAGCATCTGTTCTTTCCCTGAATGCTATTGCGATTGCGCCATTATGCAATTCTTCAACCAACGTTGACCGGCATAATCCGGGTGGGCAAAAGGTTCGGCTTGAAATCAACGATGGTACAGTGCCTCAGGTTGTGAGTCAGTGGCAACTCTATTCCGAAAATATAACAGACAGTGGTCTGGAAACGGGGCAAACCCGGAATAACACAGTGACACTGGCAAGAGATAGGTCGGCTGGCAACGCCGATTTTCCGGGAGGCAGCAACAGGGGCTTCTTCTATTCGTTTCCCCCTCCACCCTCCCGGAGTGGTGGAGGTGGGTGGCTACCTCTCGAGCGCACTGCCTTGAAGACCCATCATGCTGTTGGCATAAAAGCAGGTAATGATGTTGGAAAACCCTCTGGCAAAGTACCCGATAAAGAATCAAAAGACGAAAATAACGATCATCAAAAAGAGCAAAGAGATGAACCTGAAGGTCAGGAGAGCAGATCACCGGGAGAATGGAATGATGGCAGTGGAAATAACGTAAAAGACGACAATGGAGAGGAACAACTTAAACAGCACCCATCGCTCCGAGAATTAGTACGCCTCTCAAATGAGCTG
>NZ_JAHHPR010000121.1:0-1398 GCF_024606255.1 Endozoicomonas sp. SESOKO3 | reverse complement strand
CTGCAACCTAAAGCAAAGTGACCAACAAAAGCCGCCATCACAATCATCCGGTCAGCAAGCCTCTGGGATAACCACTCATGCTACAGGCTCTTTCAACAGTCTCCTGTCGTCTGGCTCTGGTGGCGGTAACGAAGGCCCCGAACAAGACCAACATACTCTGGGTTTAGCGTGTTACGCCGATTCCTGTCACGGCGTTTGTGAACTCCGAAAAGCACCCAATAGAAGTGAGTTCGCTGAAGGGGCACTGATTTCCGCAGAAAAATCGTTAGGCCGCGCTCATTATGCAATGACAGAAATACAACCCCTTCCATCACAGGCCCATCAGGCTGACGCAAAAGTAGCGTACAAAACCAGAGTCTTTGTGTCACGAATCATAAAGCAAATGAATTGGTTAATGACTATTCTCATTGAAAATGATGTGCATTCCAAAGCAGAATCTCCTTCTCCGGATATCCAGGTATTCAGGAATGCCATCGAGTTACTTGAACATCTTGAACCTTCCGATATTTCAAAAATTTCACAACCGTTTAGTGTCCGTCCAGAGTGTGATGGCAGTGTTACCGGTTATCATCGCATCTACTATAGAGGCAAGATGATATTCACAATAATTGGCACTGCAAAAAAAACAAGCTACGAATCTTCACTGACATGTGGTTTTTTGGGAAGTATTAAAACCGAAGACTTGTTTAATGAACTCTATTATGCTCCTGGTGCTCCCGGTTACCAATTGGCAAAGAGTGAATTTGAGGAACAAAGGAAAAAATAGAGTGTTTTAGGGCGTACCAAGAGACTGTTGATAAATGCAGCCCTTCTCTGACTCGTTCCCAAACTGAGACCCGCAGTGCCTAAAAGCTTGGGAACCAGGATTATGCAACACCCTCTCTAAAGCAAGAATTATCTCCTCTTATACTCTGGCTGCTCCGGGAAATCCTCTTCAGGCAGCAAAAGATTATCGCCATTGGTAAGGCCATAGTTTTTAACTTCCACAAAAGACCCGTTCGAGTCCATGAATGAAAGAGTGGCTTTAACAATGCTATTATGAACTTGCATGTCATTGGGCAGCAGATCCGGATCGATTATAGCCAAAGGCATAGGAACAAAACTGGACATATGAGTGCCATAACCATAACGGGAAGCGCCACGGATGGTGGTAACGCTCTTTTCACCATTTTCACCACCAACCAGCAGATCCAAACCTAATGTTCTGATCAGAGGATCTGTACCACCCAGAGGCATTTCATCCGCTTGGTTTACAATCACAAAGTCACCCGGATTGTATTCATTACCCTCTGTCGCCAGAGCAATAGCAAGACCCGCTATATTCAAATCGTTTGAACCGTCTCCGACCGCTTCACTCTACAGAATGGGCTCATCGGGATATTGAGCCAGCACCCTGGC
>NZ_JAHHPR010000120.1:0-1008 GCF_024606255.1 Endozoicomonas sp. SESOKO3 | reverse complement strand
CAGATACACCAGGGAGTGACCGATGCAGTCACGGCCATACTGCCTGACAGCGACATCCGTGTCATCAAAAATCTTAACGCTCTTTCAGGTGGGATTTCGAAATCGGAAAACACCTGGGTCACCTCATTGGAAAAAGCCTGTGCTGAGGTTGCCCTTGGGCTGGGCTGGGAGCGTTTTGACACTGGCCTGCTGACCAATATCAATCAGGATGTACACATCCTGTTTAATGAGGCTGTTACACTGCGAGAGCAAGTCGGAAAGCCGTTTCAGTTACCTGTTAACCCGCACGAGCCAACGTCTGTGCAGGCTTTACCGGGGCAGGACAAGACTATTGCAACCCTCGCCAGCAGTCCCCGGCGTGTCGTTATGGCGGACGGTGACAAACGTTACATAAAAATCACCCCGGCAGGTCCGGGCAACCCTTTCCCGACCCTGTCAACACAGTCACAGGAAGGCCTGAAGAAGCTGTTGCGACAACCCCTTGACCCCGGTGAAAACACTTCGGGCACACAGGCTTACCTGTCACAGCTGGCGGACTCTTATGATGCTTTCGATGAACTTAAGGCCATTGACGCTACCGGTCAGATTAATGCCGTTATTGACAAGATGAACACGGCCACCCGGCAACGCTTTGCCGGGGATTTCCTGCAATATGCCAGGCAGTCAGCCATCCCGGAAGACCTGGCCGAGGCCATCGCCGGGAAGTTACTGGTGGCAGAGGTCAGCGCACTGGGCTCCCTGCCTGAAAGGATTTCCCCGGAGCTTTATCAGCAGCTCAACGGGCTACTAAACCTGGCCGGAAAAAGAGAATTTTCAGTGACCTTTGTCGGCCTGACGGTTCGGGTACTCACCGACCCCTCAATCACCGCCGATGCCTCCTACCTGATGCCTGCCCAACGCACACTGGTGCTGGGCAATGGCACCGCCAGTCCGCTGACCGCAGCGGCTGCACTGGCTTTGCTGCAGGCAGGGAAAGCACTGAAACCGGAGGACCAGGCAAAATCATTC
>NZ_JAHHPR010000119.1:0-1216 GCF_024606255.1 Endozoicomonas sp. SESOKO3 | reverse complement strand
CAACTATGGCCTGCGTTTTGGTATCAGATGAGTGGTCTGGTGAACCATCGAGTTGAGGGTAGTATTGAGGGCAGTATTAACGAAGCGTCAGTTGTTGGCGGTGATAACGCTCCTGAGCCATACAATCCGGAAGTCGAAGAGAAAGAGGCTCCGGCAATAGACCAGAGAACGAACTATGAGTGCTTTGACAGGCCAGAACTGTACGATTTCAGAATTTTTGATACGCAGGACTATTCTTGCGTGATGTATCGGTGGTGGGCAAAGGATATTTTTGTGTCTGAACAGGGTGCTGTCAAAGAGATCGCTCTTAATGATAAAGACATTTACGGGGTCGAAACCCTCACACCGGCCCGGTTACCAGGGCGTGACCAGCCAGTGTCATTAGCCAGCGATCAAACGCTGGCAACCTTTGACTGGACATCCGGCAGTGGTCGATATGCATTGCCCAGCCTGACGCCTGACGACTATATAGTGGCCCTGCGCATAGAGCCGGATGTGCCATACACGCTGGTCAGGAATCAATATACCGGGCTTCACACGCTGTCTGTTGCAGTGGCCGAAACCAAACAGAAAATTCAGTTTGCTTATGTCGTAGAACACAGAGGAGCGTGCAGAAAAACACGTACCAGAGGAGTCCGGTCTGCGCAATCAACACGTTTTGACGCCCGCTGTTCCCAGGGTATGAAAACAGTACTGAAGGAAGTGTTTGAGAACATTAACCGACAGCCACTGAAAGTACGGGAGCCTTTGCGAACAATACAAAAGGCTAAAAACATGAAGCAACGCATTGTGGCGATCAAGGATTATTGCAAACAGTTTTCCGGTAATGCTATACCAGAGCGCCATAAGAATTTCTTTCGATTCCTCGTCACACAACGGCAAGGTAGCTGTCGTCATCGTGTATCTGTTTTTGTTGCTCTTTGTCGTTATTTTGGTATTCCAAGTCGGAAAATTTCTAACATTAACCACAGCTTTGCAGAGTATTCCGTGGATGGAGGCCAAACCTGGGACGCAGCGGATCTGGGCGGGGCGCCTGCCGATGTAATAGAAATCAAATCTGACTTCCAGCTCACCGGTAAGGTCAGTCTTTCCAGCAGTGATTCAAAGAAGGTCAAGGATGTCCTGAAGAGTGTCCTGAAAGGTGCGGATTCAGCACAACAGCAAACTCTGGCTAAAGCATGCGGCATAGCCCTTGAGGAACTGAGCACAGCCCTTG
>NZ_JAHHPR010000013.1:0-1129 GCF_024606255.1 Endozoicomonas sp. SESOKO3 | reverse complement strand
CACCCAAGAGCTTATCGGTTTCATTACCTCATTCTGCAATAGCCACTACGGGAAGCGATCTGCTAAAAGACGCAAAGATAGCCGCGTCAAAAAAGATCAGGTTTTACCCAGAGAATGAGCAAGCCTATCACGATGCCCTGATACTCTATCGCAGGTCGTACAACCTTGCTGTTGAGCGTTTCCGTAACGATGACTATAAAGATGCCAGCGGAAAATTCATCAATATGCGACCCGCCATTAAAGCTCAAGTGGAGCAGGAGCAAAAAGAAAGTGGCAGGGCTTATAACTCGATTGTTTCTGATAATGGAGCACTGGCGGCAGCGACTACATTCAAAGCGGTCTGCAAGCACAACAAGAAGCTCAGGGGAGCTAAAGAGGGCTTTGCAGAAATCAGTTTCAAAAGCCGCAAAGGTAGCAGGCACTCATTCTCTATTGACCGTTTGCCAGAGGGATTAAATCCCTGCGTACAGGCTCTTGGCAAGATCCACCTGACAGAAGATGTGCCAGCAGAAGCGATGGGTAAATCTTGTGTCGTAACCTACGACAAAGGTCGCTGGTTCATTCAGGTTCAACAACATATTGAGCTAAATCCCGAAATCCAAGGGAAGGTTAGATGCATTGGAGTTGATCCCGGAGTTCGCACCTTTGCCACTTGCTACAGCGAAAAAGAGGCGTTGATAGCGGGTGGCAAGAGATCGGATTATTCATTTCAACAGGGAAATTGACCGTCTGAAATGCAAAAAGGATGACATTGTTCTTGATCTGCATAACCGGCTGGCGTTCGAGCTGGTGTCGAACTACGACGTTGTATTTTTGCCAACCTTTGAGACAAGAGGTATGGTCACACGCAAAGATAAGAAGGTTCGCACCATTCGCCGTAACACCTGCCGCCAGATGCTTGACCTCAATCACTACCCATTCAAAAAGCGGCTTAAGTGGTACGCAAAAAAGTATGGAAAGCATGTCGTTGATTGCAACGAAGCCTATACATCCAAGACTCAATCATGGAACGGGACCATTGACGAAAAATTAGGTTCTTCCAAAATGATTAAGGGTGAGGGCTTCACCGTTGATCGTGATATCAACGGTGCCAGAAATATCTTTCTTAAGTGTTTGACAAGGTAGCTTG
>NZ_JAHHPR010000118.1:0-1432 GCF_024606255.1 Endozoicomonas sp. SESOKO3 | reverse complement strand
TTCTGATACAGTATCTTTCGGAATTAAGGTGTCCATCTTGCTAACCGGCATGATGCCGTATTCTACGAAAACCGTTGTAAGGCGAGAGAAGAGATTGAACAACCCATGAAATTGTATGCCAGACAGCAGGGAAAGGGTGAGCACCTGATCAGTGTGCACGGACTATTTGGATCGCAGGAAAATCTGGGGGCTATCAACCGTCAGTTGGCGCAGAAGTTCAGAGTACACGGTCTGGATGCGCGCAACCATGGTCGCTCTCCTCATGATGACGCCATGAACTATTCCGTCATGGCAGCAGATATCATTGAATATCTGGATGATCAACAAATTGAGAAGGCACACCTGCTCGGACACTCCATGGGCGGCAAAGTCGTGATGGAAGTGGCTCTGACTTATTCCGAACGAGTAAACAAACTGGCTGTCATGGATATAGCTCCGGTGCAATACAAGGTACGTCGGCATGACGATGTTTTTGCAGGTTTGTTTGCTGTTGATCTGGAGGCTATCCGGAAGCGGGCTGATGCTGATCATGCGCTGCGCCAGCACATAGAAGAGCCGGCTGTTCGATCGTTTCTGCTGAAGAACCTTTATCGCAATGGCGAGGGACGTTACCGTTGGAGAATGAATCTGGAAGCCATTCATCATCACTATTTAGAGATACTGGCAGGTCATTCCGGGGAGGAGGCTTTTGAAGGTGATGTATTATTCCTGAAGGGCGGTAACTCGGATTACATTCTCGCAAAACACCAGGAAGAAGTTCTGAAACGTTTCCCGAAAGCGACTATGAGAGAGATTGCCGGAACGGGACATTGGCTGCATGCTGAAAAACCAGAATTGGTAGCTCGTACTTTGCAGCGCTTTCTGGAGTCTTGAGGCTATAAGAAAAGCCACCTGTATTGTGTGGCTTTTCTGCATCAAATCTAATTTCTGGGCTGTTGACCTTCGATGTCATCTAATTGACTGAGATCATCGTCGTCATCAAAATCGTCGTAGGAATCGGCGAGATTTTGTCGGAAGGACTTCTTATCCCAGTAGTCATCAATGCCCTGTCGAATGGATTTTTGCTTTCTCTTCTTGCAGCGTTCTTTAGCAGTTTGTCTTTTTCTGTATTCCTGACCTGAATCCCAAAAGATCTTATCCTGGTCATCGTACTGCATTGCCCTTACCCTGGACATAACCTTACTTCCTTTTTTACTACTCCTATTTTCCAATCTAGAAAAAAACAGTCAGGGTATTAATAAGAAATGCTGATATCGAAGAGGGTTATCAATAGCCATTAGCAGTCAGATCCAGTTTCAGGGAGTCGCTTTCCAGTCGGACCACCAGGGTATCAACGGTGCCATCAGGCATTAGCTCAAGCTCTCGATAACCCGGCCAGCGGTCATCCAGCATAAAATGATCGGATTCAGGCTTGGACTGGACACAGGTAGAA
>NZ_JAHHPR010000117.1:0-2082 GCF_024606255.1 Endozoicomonas sp. SESOKO3 | reverse complement strand
AAGAAGCCGCAGATATAAAACGAAAAGAAAAGCTTCAGAGTGTGGAAGAGATCAAGAAAGTCATGGAGGCCAAAGGCCTCTCGATGTCTGACCTGAATCTTTTGCAAGAGATAGGTAAGGAAGGCAAGCGCAGGAGAAACGTCTCCAAGCATAATTTCGAGTTTCAGACAAACTCCGGCGATACGGTGCGCTGGTACGGCTCAACAACAGGACGCTTGCCAAAAGAGTTTCAGGACTATCTCGATCGTACCGGCAAAAAGAGGATTCACTGCATTGCAGATTAAGGGTAACAGTGTCTTACAGTGGGTCTTGTCAGGCTTGCAAGTGTGTTACCAGGGTACGCATCCATAAAGACAGGTCACTGATGTCGTCCAGAATCAGAAACAGCAGGGCGACATCCACCGGGTCTATCGTGTTTTCCATCAGGCAGGTTTGTTCCCGAATTTCTTGACTGATCTTTCTGAGTTCATCGACATCACAGGCAAGATTTCTCCTGAAGCGACCTTGAGATTGGTTGTACTGCTTTCTGAATCCGCCCTGACTGAGTTCATTTAATTCGATGACGGCCCGCCTTAATTGATAGACAGTCTTGCCAAACTGTCGGGTCAGGTCATTCAGTGGCACGCTCATTTCGGCTGGTAATCGAAGGGGACGATAGCTTAATCGTTCTGACAGTCGAAAGGTCTGATGAGCCAGCTGGTTCTGGGACTGAAGTGCGTCCATGATCACTTCTCTGGGTTGAGCCATCAGTGATGGTTTTTGCAGGCAGAAAAGCACTTCTTGCGCCATTGCTTCCAGTTGATGGGGAAGTTCTTTGATCCAGGAGCTGCTGGCAACGGTCTCTGTGTGTTCAGAGTTAAGGACTTGAATCTGCCGGTTGAGGTGCGTAAGTGCATTCATTACGGCATTGCGATGTCGTAGCAAGGGTTTGAACGGTGAGCCTGAGAAGAGGCTGGCAAAGGTTTCCAGATCCATAAAGGCGTTATCGACCGGACAGGGAATTGCCGTAGTGTGTTGAGTAGATGTTCAGTAGAATTGAGGAAAAGCGCTACCATCAATGGCGGTGCTTTTTCGTTTACGGGCTTCTGCGCAGAGAGAAGGTAAACCAGCTATGGTAACGGGACTGGAAAGGGTAGCAGCTAAAGCCCGGAGTAATCCGAAACTTCGACTCACCAGCTTGGCTCATCACATCACACCGGCGAGCCTCTGTTCGAATCTGAATAAGATTCCCAATGGGACATCGCCCGGGGTTGATGGATTGACAATGGAAGAGACGAAGAAAGGCTTCGGTCAATGGCTTGAGCAAACACTGACATCTATTCATCGACAGGGCTACAAGGCACCGCCGGTCAAAAGAGTATGGATACCAAAGCCGGGAAAGAAGGATAAACGCCCATTGGGTGTTCCCTGCATTAATGATCGAGCCTTGAGATCATTTTTCATGTCACCTATAACGGCTAATTTTCAGGATGGTGGGTAACTTGAGTTATTTAAATCAGCTCATTTTTTGTATTTTCGGAGGTATGGCTCCGGCAGTCGAGTTGTTAGTGAACGGATGATTTGATGATTGCATTGTATTCCCACTATTTGTTGGGAAAGCACCGGTTGTTGAAACAACATCGGACAGAAATTTGACAACTGTATGAGCACCTTTTTTTCTTGCATAATCTAATGGACTATCACCTTCAGTTGTTAACTGGTCAAGAGTGAAATCAGATCGTTTTAATAGTAATTGGATGAAACTTAGTGCGTCAGACTCAATAGCTGCCATCAGTACAGTCTTTCTGCAGCCTTTTTTCTGTAGAAGTGTTTTTCTATTGCTGATGGCCTCTTCAATTTTTTCACGTGCTTTATCATTATTGTGATAAGTTTTATTATACTCGCCAATTAATGCTACAATTTCATCTCCGTGGAATTGAACTCCCAGTCTTATATCTTTCAGATGATCAGCCAATGTCTCTATGTCATTAAATTTCTTCTTGTTTAGCTTCCCCTTTAAAAAGCTACGTACTGTTATATCGTGCATGATAGGCTGATCAATATTCGCACCCAGATTGATTAGTTTGTTAATAATCTCAAGGC
>NZ_JAHHPR010000116.1:0-24594 GCF_024606255.1 Endozoicomonas sp. SESOKO3 | reverse complement strand
GACCAATTTATTGCAACCGCAGTAGGACAGCCTTAAGTCCGACAGGCTGCTAGATGACTGCTTTATACAATCAGCCTGGAGACTTGGCTTGCAAGCACCGTTCAGTCCATCCGATATCTGGCTCATCCTGACCAAAATACCCGAGGGTAGCGTGGTCACCTATGGACAACTGGCCAACATGGCCGGTGCACCAGGCTATGCCCGGGTAGTCGGTAACATTCTAAAGCAACTACCTTCAGGTTCCGGACTTCCCTGGCACAGAGTCATCAACAGCAAAGGACAAATTTCGTTTCCAGTGTCCAGCGCCAAGTATCAACAACAGCAATCCTTGCTTGAATCAGAAGGTATCACTTTGCTCAATGGCAAAGTCAATCTGAAGCTATTTCAATGGAGTGGAGAGTAAATCTTGAACGACCTGGATCAGCACCCTGAAGACATTGCCCTGGCGATTGAAATTATTCGCCAGTTGGAAAACCTTAACTATCAACCTGAAACCATTCTCCAGGCAATGGTGCATGTTTGCAGGGATTCTCTCGGCAAGCTTCCAGAACAGGAAAAGGGGCAGTGGCAAGCAAAACTGATCGCCGAGATCAAAAGATAGAGTTAGCGGGCTTTTTTGCCCGCCTCGTCAATCGGGAGCAGCCTCCTCAGACTGCTCCATCAGCTTCTGTAAATAAGTGATTAACAGCAACACTGGCAATCCAAGAATAGCGGAGCCTGCAAAAAAGATGGGGTAGTTCACCGCATCCACGACGCTGCCGGAGTAGCCTGCCATCAGTTTGGGTACCAGTGTCATCAGTGAACTGAAGACTGCGTACTGCATCGCTGTGAATGCCCGGTTCGTCAGACTGGAGAGGAAAGCCACAAAGGCAGCAGAAGCAATACCGGCGCTGAGATTATCAGCTGCAATGACCACAGCAAGTATCCAGGTTTCAGGTTCCATTTGTGCCAGCATGGAAAACAGCAGGTTACTGACAGCAGCCAGTAGCCCACCGATCCAGAGGATTTTCATCACACCGTAGCGAAGGGCTAACAGCCCGCCCAGGAAACCACCGGCAATGGTCATCAACAAACCAAAGGTTTTGGTGATAGCCGCTATCTGTTCCTTGCTATAACCCATGTCCTTGTAAAACACATTGGCAACGGCTCCCATCACAATATCAGCAATCCGATAAGTGCCAACCAGCAGCAAAATATAGATCGCCAGTTTTCCATAACGCGCAAAGAAGTCAGTAAATGGTGTGACGTAAGTTTCTCTGACCATCCCCCTGGGTGCTACGTTCAGGCTGATCATCAACCAGGCAGACCCTCCACCCAGAGCGACACTGAACAGCAACCGGAAGAATTCAGAAAAGAATCCTGCAACATGTGCAGAAAGCCCGCCATCCACCAGCGTCGTTTTCAACTGGGAAGCTATCTCAGGGGTCAATGTAAAGCCTGCCACAAAAGCGCCTGCTGCCACTACAAACAACCCCAGAAAACGAACATAGTCACGGGTACCGTATTGTTCAGAGAAGGCTGACTGATTGTTTTCAGGCTCTGAAATCAATAGTGTGGTGGCAACCCCTACCAGCATGAACGCCGCCATACAACGATAAACAGAAGCCCAGGCCTCATAGTGGTAAACGGATTCGTCGCCACCTGAAAACCAGCTGGCCAATGCCAGACTGCCTGCCCCGGCTACTATCATACCGACTCTATAGCCTGCAATGTAAGCGGAAGACATCATGGCCTGAAGATCGCTCTCCGCAGCTTCTATACGATAGGCATCAATGACTATATCTTGTGTGGCCGATGAGAACCCCAGCATCACTGCCCCTACTGCAACCCAGGTCAATCCATAGATGGGATCATGACTCGCCATAAATAAAAGAGCAGCCATCACCGCAAACTGGGCAAGTAACAGCCAGGCTCTTCGGCGCCCGAGACTTTTTGTCAACCATGGCAGGGGAACCCGGTCAACCAATGGGGCCCAAACAAACTTGAATGAATAACCCAGGGCAGCCCAGCTGAAGAAAGTCACCATGCTGCGTTCAACACCCGCCTCCCGCAACCAGATAGACAGGCTACTGAATATGAGTAATATGGGAAGGCCTGCTGAAAAGCCAAGAAACAGAGCACTGATTACCCTAGGATGCCTGAAACTCTTCCATGCCTCTCCCCAGGAACGGGTAGAAGCGTTCATTAGTTGCATTCTGCTCCTCCGGGTGTGCTTTTGACGGTTTTTATAGTGTTCTTCGTTGAACTCTTGGTGGAAAACTGTCCCGATAATATCAACATAATGATTGTGCCTTCCAGTGGTCGAATCTATTGAACTGAGTTTATGTCGCAGAACTCCCGGGAAGTTTTAATCAAAGCACACCTGAACATGCCGGGGAACATTTTTTTCGTCTGGATGTTGCTCAACAGGAGAGGCGAGCCTCTCCTGTCAGGATCAGTCTCTGAAGTTATTGTATTGAAGAGGCATCTCGGTGTCCGCTTCTCTCAGCAAAGCAATAGCGCTCTGAAGATCATCACGCTTCTTGCCAGAGACGCGAACCTGCTCGCCCTGAATGGCAGGCTGTACCTTGAGCTTGGCATCCTTGATCATCTTGACGATTTTCCTGGCCTGCTCTTTATCCAGCCCCTGACGAACCACGACATCCTGTTTAACCTGCTTGCCAGAACCATAATGGTCTTTCACTTCCAGGCATTTAACATCAATGCCCCGTTTGACCATTTTGGTTTTCAGCATTTCAACCATCTGCACCAGCTGGAAGTCAGCATCGGCTGTCATCACAATCTGGTTTTCACCGCTCTTTTCAAAGCTGGCTTCAACCCCTCTGAAATCATAACGGGTGGTCAGCTCGCGGTTCGCCTGATCGACCGCATTGGTCAGCTCGTGCATATCCACTTCTGAAACAATATCAAATGAAGGCATGAGGGATTTTCCAATCAACAAACTCTGAAAGTAGATGACTATTGTATCCGAGAATCCCTGCTGAATGGCAAGCCCCCGTTACAACGGGTATGGCAATCAAGACGCTTTACCACGGTCTTCCAGCCTGAAACCAATTCTCACGGTCACCTGAAAATGTGCGATCTCACCATCCTCAATATGACCCCGATGCTCCACCACTTCGTACCAGCCCAGGTGATTCAGAGTGACACTGGCAGTGGCAATAGCATTGCGTATGGCATCGTCGCTGCTGACGGTTGAGCTGCCTACCACTTCCAGAATTTTATAGATGTGTGACATAAGTACTCTCCACGACGTTGGAACGTAGAGGTAGTATAGACATCCTTTTAATCGCGCTTGGCAAGAACAAACATTTGATAGCCGAACTGCCCCAAGAATTTACTGTAGATATCCAGCTCACTCTCGATATCCTTCAACGCTTCTGATTCAGACATATCTGATGACAAATCATGGATTCGTTTTTTCAGTGGTTCAGAGTAGTTATCCCACGACTCCCTGCTGAGAGAAAAGTGGTCGACTACATCATACCCGGCAGCATCCATTTGTTTCAAACGAGTGCTAATCGCCTGAATATCAGGATAGGACTGCTCCCAGAACGCCATCGCTTCTTTGTCCGGCTGATCTGTCAGCCAGACCAGGTCGCTTAACATCATGTAGCCACCGGGCTGAAGAAGCGGCCGCCACTGAGTCAGTGCTTTTTGAACCCCCATGATGTAAGCACTGCCTTCTGACCAGATGAGATCAAAGCTTTCATTCTCGAAGGGCAATTCAGTCATGCTGACGCAGACACTGGAAAGCCTTCCGGAAATATCCTGTTCCTCAAAACGTTCTTCCAATCGAGCCAGTGCTGACGGTTCGTTATCTATTGCAGTGATGTTTGCGTCGGTATTGTCTATCAACAACTTGGTTGACAGACCTGTGCCACAACCAATCTCCAGAATATCAGCAGGGGCTTCAGGCAGCAGAGACAAGGCTTTCAGTGTGTCTTTTTCATTGCCTGGCCCCCAACGTTCCAGCGTCTCATAAACTTTCATAAAGTCGTTCATATAGGTTTCGTGATCATTCATGTCTTTTGATAACCATTTTAATCTGAGGGCTTCTTTCTCAGTAAAACCCTGCTTCACCAGCCAGTTAAGATGAGCATCCGGAGCCACCCTTTCGAGGTCTTCATGCCAGGTTCTGAGATCACCTTCACCCAGCATGGCTGCCAGCAACGCTCGTGATTGCTGCTTCAATGCAATGTCTTCATCAAGCTGCCTTAAGCGATTTCGTAACAAATCTTTGTCTATCTTTTCTTCAAGGCAAACTTTGCACTCTTTCAAAGTCAGCCCTCCCGCTTGCAGTTGCTGAATCAGGCGGACTCTTTGCAGGTCTTCATCGCTGTAGAAACGGTAGCCATTTTCAAGCCTCTTACCTGAAATAAGCTGCTGTTTCTCGTAGTAAAGAAGCGCAGTGCGTGAAAGCCCGACAGCGGCGGCTAATTCAGAAATTCGGTACACACTGAAGTATCCTCAAATCATCAACAGGGAGGAACTTTAAGCTATAAAGCTGTAGACAGGTCAAGGAAAATTGAACGCCCGGAAATAAACAGAGACCAATCCCAAGATGCCGAAAGCCTGTAAAGTGTCATCAACGTCTAGTTCAGTGGAGGTCTTACGCTGAAGTTCGACACAACAATTTCTCCACATATGTTTGATTTTCAAAAAAGATTGAAAAATACTCTATTTGCCATTATGACACATAACAAGGAGGATTTATGGCAACATCACTACCCAGAATCACCACCCGTATTGATACAGATACAAAAGAACTACTGGCTGAGGCTGCGGCTATTATCGGTGTTTCCAGCATTAATTCCTTTGTACTGTCCGCTGCTATTGAGAAGGCCAAACAGATCATGGACAGCGAGCGATCCCTGAAACTGAGCCAGCAAGATGCTCTGTTACTTGTGCAGGCTCTGGATAAAGATTTAAAACCCAATCCTCGACTTAAGCAGGCGGCCCAGCGTTATAAAAAGACAGGGAATAAATGAAAACTTTAATTCTCGATAAGAGCAAACACGACCGTCAAGGCTTTGATTGCGGTGTTTCTGCCCTGAACAATTATCTTCAAATGATGGCGAGGCAGCAGGCAGGGAATGACAATACCCGAACCTTTGTGCTGGAGGACTCAGATTGTCCAGAAACCATTATCGGGCATTACACGCTGACCATGATTCCACTGGACTTGCAGGCTCTGCCTGCCAGACTGCAAAAAAAACACAGTAGCGCGGGTTCGGCAGGGCTGATTGCCCGCTTAGCCATCAACAAATACTACTCCGGGCAGGGTTATGGAGAGTGGTTGTTAATTGACGCTTTGCATAAATTACTACAAGCCAGAGATACTGTCGGATTCCCATTGGTTGTCGTAGATGCCAAATCCGGCATAGCTGCTTTTTATGAGAAATTTGGTTTCACACCTTTTATTAATAATCCAGACAAATTGTTTATCACCATTAAAGAGATCAGAGCCAGCCTGCAATAATCATTGCAACTATTCAGTGACACTCCCCGCCTTTGTTCATCAAATAGCTTGCTATTCTCGGTAATACTCCCAGTTATCCATTAGCGACTCCAGTTGCCCTATATACTGACGATATGCAGATAACTGCTTCCCAACCCGCAGTAATAAAGGATTGACCAGACTGGTCTGAAAACCCAGACTTTGAACAAATTTGTCAAAAGGAACAGTGACAACTTTGTGCAAGGTTGCCATGTCAGCCTTCTGCATATCTTGCTCCTCATGTTCCATGGCAAGCCGGATCAAAAATCGCGTCAATGGCTCGACAAACGCAGCCTCTGATTGGAAAGGCCCCTCCGTATCAGAATGGTCCGAGTTGTCTTTTAACCAATGATAAATCTGACTGCAAATTTCTCCAACGGTAGCTTCTTCCTGAAATTTTTGTAATTCATCAATGGGGGGTATGATATCCGATCCAAAGCCCCTACGATGAGTTTCAATAGATTTTTCTAAACGTTCCAGTATTTTCGGGGATATTGCCGTGCAAACCAGATCCCGGATGTCAACTTCGTCGGTTGTATCCATTGGACTGGGGACATCTGGCTCCTCACCCAGGCCATTCCCGTTAGCACGGTTATGAAATAACAAGAACAGTCCTGTAACAAGTGAATAATAAACAGGGTCTTTCACTATGCGCAAAATATCGTTATTGGCGCTACTGTTGGCGTGATCAATACAATAAATACTGATACGATCGCTCTCCAGTTTCATCATGAAATTGCCCGTTTGGAAATCGGTGTTTAAAAAACAGGATTCACTGACTAAATCCAAATAAACCTCTAGCACAAGTTTATGAATGCCGACGATAATAGTATTGATTTCCGCTTCACTTAACCTTCCACCCTCTTTCCAGTCCGGCTGCCACGAAGTGAGCCTTTCCCTTAACGCGTCTGCCCGATCAAGAGAACAGCCATCAATATACTCCATCACAAGGGCATCAGGACGGGATAAAGGTACAGACACCTCAGGTACCCTGAACTGAACCGGCACCTGATAGCCTGAACCGGTACTTACCTGATACTGCCTGGTTTCTGTCAAATCTTTTAATGCCTCAGACGCTTTTTCGGTAAACGTAAGTTCCCGTGATAAATCACACTCATTACTAAAATTCTTGAATGCACTGGATATGTCGTCAAAGCATATCTTAGAGATAAAACCCCAGTCATGGAGGGTAGAAAACAGGCTGATCATCATCGAAACATCAATGTTAATTTTTTCTGCCAACTCAGGTGATAAAGATTTAACAGCAAAATCTCTTCCACCAATATTGAACTTATCGACCTGGCAAACAGTCCCACGCCCAAGTGTTTCAACATGCCGTACAGGTACTGCTGAAACGGCACTGTTAGCTATGAACTGGCTACCGCTGTCATTATCAACTGTGCCTGATCGTTCCAACTTGGCATCTTCAGAAAGCAGTCCGACATTAACCAGATTGTGCTCGATAATTTTCCTGATTACCTCAGGATCAACCTTGCCTGCCGAATACTGGCTTGCGACTTTGATTATTTCAGTCGTGTAGTTATGAAGATCTTGATATGATTTGAAATACTCAGCCGGTGCCTGTGTTGCAGCTACGTATTGGCCTATTTTGCCGCACAGCCCGCCATGTTTATGAAAAAACTGAGCAATTGGTTCAGGAGAACGATAACAAGCCACCTTCGCCAGTGTAGTGCAGCCACTATAAGCCAACCCAAGAACACGTGATGTCCTTTTAAGGGAGCGGGTGAGTCCTTGTGTCACTGAGCTAGCCGCCTGAGATATCGTCCTGAAAACCAGGGTTTCACCCGCTCTGGAGTGATCGGCTGCAGGGTATTCATGCGCCGGTTGCAATTGCTTATCGGGATTAATGGCGGTGACAGTGCTTTTTGATGATGCACTGGTGGAAGCAGTAGTCTCAGACACCCTGCTGTAAGCACCGGTGCTGGTCACTCCTCCGGTATTATTGGAAACATCCATATCATTCTCCTTGGCTCATCCATATTGTTTACCTGCTATTTTTGACTTGAACGAATCGAAGAAGTTCATTTTTAATTCTTGTTATTTTTTGCCTTTTTCAATGTTGAATTGACACAGCGGTAAACAGGTCAAGAAAAATTGAGTGGTCGAGAACAAATAGAGACCGACTTACTCCGCAGGCGACACTCAATATTCACATATCATCTTTGACTGTTTAAACTCGCGCGGATTATCTCAACCAGAGTGAGCCAAGAAGTGACCTGGCATATCATCGGTGCTGGCAGTATGGGCTGCCTGTGGACAGCTCATCTCCTCAAGGCCGGAATGAAACCCACCCTGCTTGTTCGTGAACAAAGGTTGCGCTCGCTCAATGCTGCCCAGCCTGTTCTAACCATTGATGAACTGGATGGCACCACTCAACACTACCCCATCAAAGTGGATTCTCCCGAATCTCTCACTGACTCGATCACACATTTAATGGTCTGCACAAAAGCTCAGGATGCTGAAGCTGCGGTTCTCTCACTGGCTGATCATTTATCAGACCAATGTCAGATACTAGTAATGCAGAACGGTATGGGAAGCCAGCAAGCGGTAGCACAACATTTCAGCTCACAAACCATATGGGCCGCATCGACGACAGAAGGGGCATGGATGAAAGACTTTCTGCATGTCTGCCATGCCGGTCGTGGATCAACCTGGGTCGGTCCTGTCGTTCAGAACCCTGACGAATCTGTCTGGCACGCTTTCAAAGAGGCTCTGGAAAAACTGCCAATCGATATTCAGTTTACCCATAAGATTGAACAAAAGCTCTGGGATAAGCTGGCGGTCAATTGTGCCATCAACGGTCTTACTGCCTTGTATGATTGCAGGAATGGTGAACTTCTGAACACTGAAGAACGTCAACAGCGTCTGGCAGCCTTGGCTGAAGAAGTGATGCAGGTGAGGCAATCGGCCGGTATTCCCGGTTCAGGAAACCTTTCTGAGTTAGTCAGGCAAGTCTGTCGGGATACTGCGATGAATCACTCCTCCACCTGCATGGATGTCCGACAGGGTCGAAAAACCGAGCTGGCTTTTATCAACGGCTATCTGATTGAGCAGGCCGAAAAGCTGGGGGTGGAGACACCTGTCAATCGGGCATTGATGAGAGAGTTGGCAGAACTCAGCATCCGGTAGTCGGAAATAAAAACGCCATTACCTCATCGACCGTGAGGCGAGTGCCATAACCTGATAGCCGATCCCAGTTGGCACCGGTAGTGAGCAAATCTGAGAATAACTCCGGTTTTTGCATCCGTTGCAATAGACTTTATTTTAAATTGTCCATCATCCTCCTCGGAAAGGGTGTAGACAATTTGCCATTCTGTCCAGGCTGGCACTACCCATTCCGGCTCAGGAGGGACATCCCTGAGTCCGAGCACTAAATGCGTACTCACTTTATAACTCGTTGACATCACTATTGAGCCATCTTCATTAATGTTGTTTTGTTTAAAAACAGTCATCTTTTTTCCTTTGAGACTCTGAAATAATGGCCACTTATCCGTACACTGGTCGAGATCAATCACACCGGTAACAGACAGTTCTCCTTGCTCAAGAGCACTCTTGAGCGATGAGTAGGATTCAATTTGTGTGGCCCCGGCCCATGCCCATGCCTTGGAACAGATGATAACCACTGTGAGAAAAGCACAGGTGATCAGCCTGAAAATATACATGTGTTTTTGCTTGTTGTTGCGTTTTGAAAGAAATCTCCATTATAGGTGATGATGCGCCATTGCATTCGGCAAGACCAAAGATATCTATTTTACGGCTATCTGATTGAGCTGGCTGAAAAACCGGTGGTAAAAACACCGGCTAACCAGCCACCAATGAGAGAAATGACAGAACTCAGCACCCAGTAACCATAAAAACTGCCGACGCCCTGATGACCGTGAGGTGTTCGCCATAACTTAACAGCCGATCCCAGTTGGCACCTGTATTGACCTGCGCTCAGGATCGCTCCGGTATTTGTATCTGTCGCAATAAACTTTATATTAAATTGGTCATCATCCTCCTCGGAAAGAGTGAAGGCACTTTGCCCCTCTATCCAGACTTGCCCTACCCACTCTGGCGGAGGATTGGCAAGCTTGAGTTCGGCCATTAAATGCATACTCACTTTATAGCTCGTTCACATCACTATTGAGCCATCTTCATTAATGGTGTTCTGTTTAAAAACAATCATCTTTTTTCCTCTGGAATTCAGTGATAATGGCCACTTATACTGACACTGTTCCATATCAATCAGGCCGTTAACAGGCACTTTCCCCTGCCCAAGAGCACTCTTGAGCGCTGAGTAGGATTCAATTTGTGTGTTCCCGGCCCACGCCTCAGAAAAAAAGATAACCAGAGTAAGAAAAGCACAGGCGACCAACCTGACAATGCACATGTTTTCTGCCTGTTGCTGTGTTTCATATGAGATCTCAAAGACCGTGAGGTGTACGCCATAACTTAATAGCCGATCCCAGTGGGCACCTGTAGTCTCCGGTTATGAGGGTCTTTCCGGTCTTTGCATCCGCTGCAATAAACTTGACTTTAAATTCCTTATCATCCTGACTGGAAAGGTCGTAGCCACTCTGCCACTCTATCCAGACTGGCATGTCTTCTGTCCGGTCTGGCAGACGACTGGCCCACTTGCTTTCATCCATAAGCGTATTCACTTTGTAGGTGGTTAGCATACTCACCGTGCCGTCTTCGTAGATGGCGTTTCGTTTGAAAATAGTGATCTCTTTTCCCCGAAAATCCAGAGTCTTTTGCGACTTACTCGTGCACTGAGCAAAATCAATCACACCGATAATAGGCACTTCTCCCTGTTCAAGAGCGTCCCTGAGGGCTGGGTAGGAGTCAATTTGTGTGGTCCCGGCCCATGCCTGAGAGCCGGAGATGACCAGAGCAAGAAGGGCACAGGCAAAGAACCTGATGATGAACATACTATGTGCCTCCCACTGTGTTTTAAAAGGGATTACAATTATAGATCAAGACAGGCTATTGCAATCGGCAAGACCAAAGACATCAAGTTGTTTATAATCCCAGCCAATTTTTCATCATTCCCGGTAAAACATAAGTAGACTCAACATGCAGCCCCATGACAATCTCACCTCCGACCTGATCGACACTATCCAGCGCAATGTTCGCCATGCTCTGGAAGAGGATATCGGTTCAGGTGACATTACGGCCTCTCTGATTCCTGCCGGGCAAATGGCCAAAGCCCGTATCCTATGCCGTGAGCCTGCCGTTATTGCCGGACGCCCCTGGTTTGATGAAGTGTTCAGACAGATCGATTCATCGGTCAATCTGAACTGGCAGGTTAAGGAAGGTGAACGTGTTGCAGCGGATCAGGTTCTGGTTTACATGGAAGGCCCTGCCAGAAGCCTGTTGACCGGTGAACGTGCTGCCATGAATTTCCTTCAGACCCTTTCCGGCACCGCTACCCGCTGTTATCACTATGCCAGTCAGGTCAAAGAGACAGACGTTCGACTGCTGGACACCCGCAAAACCCTGCCCGGTCTTCGTCTTGCTCAAAAGTACGCCGTCAAGGCAGGCGGATGCCACAATCACCGAATCGGACTTTATGATGCCTTCCTGATCAAGGAAAACCATATTGCCGCCTGCGGGGGTATTGAGCAGGCAGTCGACACCGCCCGAACCATGGCTCCGGGCAAACCCGTAGAAGTGGAAGTCGAGAACATGGAGGAGTTCCGACGGGCAAGAAGCGCTGGTGCCGACATTATCATGCTGGACAACTTCCCTCTGGAAACACTGCGTGAGACCGTTGAGTTGAACAAAACTCTGCCAGCGCCTCAGCCCGGACTGGAAGCTTCCGGAGGAATCACCGAGGAGCGCCTGCCGATGATCGCAGCGACCGGCGTCGACTTTATTTCTATCGGAACGCTCACCAAAGACATTGAGTCCGTTGACCTTTCCATGAGACTGGTTGATATCACAGAGATCTGAACAGGAAGCCACAGAGCATGAGTAAAATTCTGGTCACAGGGGGGGCTGGTTATATCGGTAGCCATACCTGCCTGGAATTATTAAACGACGGCTACGAAATAGTAGTTCTGGACAACCTTAGCAACAGCCACCAAGAATCTCTGCGCCGGGTTCAGGAGATAACTGGCAAGACACTGGAGTTTGTGAACGGCGACATCCGCGATCGAGCCTTGCTGGACACTCTCTTTCAACAGCATGATTTTGAAGCCGTCATCCACTTTGCAGGGTTGAAAGCCGTAGGAGAGTCCTGCGAGATTCCACTCGATTACTATGACAACAATGTGTACGGCACCTTGGTACTTTGTCAGGCCATGCAGGCAGCTCGTGTTAAACGTATCGTTTTCAGCTCGTCAGCGACTGTCTATGGTGATCCGGCCACTCTGCCGATCACGGAAGATTTTCCGCTGAGTGCCACCAATCCGTACGGTCGCTCGAAGCTGATGGTGGAAGAAGTTCTGGGAGACCTCTTCAAATCAGATACAGACTGGAGCATTGCGCTGCTTCGTTACTTTAATCCGGCAGGCGCTCACCCTTCTGGTCGTATCGGCGAAGATCCTAATGACATCCCCAACAACCTGATGCCCTATGTGTCTCAGGTGGCCATTGGAAAGCTGGAAAAACTGCGAGTCTTTGGTGACGACTATCCCACCGTCGACGGCACCGGAGTTCGTGATTATATCCACGTCGTGGATCTGTCACTGGGCCATGTCAAAGCCATA
Organism: Endozoicomonas sp. SESOKO3; assembly: GCF_024606255.1. NCBI lineage: Bacteria > Pseudomonadati > Pseudomonadota > Gammaproteobacteria > Oceanospirillales > Endozoicomonadaceae > Endozoicomonas > Endozoicomonas sp. SESOKO3. The sequence goes on along the minus strand of NZ_JAHHPR010000116.1, from coordinate 12,378 downwards.
GAAAAACTTCGTACAACCAAAGGCGTACATATCTGGAACCTCGGCGTAGGCAAAGGTTGTAGCGTACTGGAAATCGTTGCAGCGTTTGAGAAAGCGTCTGGACAAAATGTGCCTTATGAAATCACACCTCGCCGTTCCGGAGACATTGCTGCCTGCTATGCCAATCCCGAAAGAGCCCTCAATCAGCTAGGCTGGAAAGCAGAGCGAGGACTGGAAGACATGGTGACCGACGCTTGGCGCTGGCAGTCCGAAAATCCCAATGGCTATAACCCGTAAACTTATAGCCATTTGATTCTGACCCACCTCCCGATCAGTTTCGTCTTTTGTTGCCGATCAATAAAAGACGATACCCGCCCCGGAAAACTGATCATGAAACACCTTTTTTTACCCTTACTTTTGCTCATCCCAGTGGCGGCATGGAGTGCCTGCCCAAGCTGGTCTGCTGTGCAGGCTGAAAAGCAGATCACTGCTCTGCACAAAGAAATCAAACACCACGACGATCTCTACTTCAACAAGCACTCTCCGGTCCTTACCGACCATGAATACGATGCGCTAAAAGCTCAACTGCAATCTCTGAAACACTGTTTTCCAGAACTGACACTCCCCGCTGTCGCTGAAGAGAATGCCGAAGGACAAGTCGATCATCGCGCCTTTATGGGTAGTTTGAAAAAAGCCCGGGACATTAACGACATCAAAAAATTCCTCAAAGAAGCCGGAAAGGAAAGCATTCTGGTTCAACCCAAGATAGATGGTGTTGCGGTTGAGCTGGTTTATCAGAACCGCAAACTGGTAGCCGCTTCCACCCGTGGCACAGGCGACAGAGGAGAGAATATTCTAGATGCAGTCAAACAGATGCCCATGATCCCGAAAGTGCTGAAAACGGAATACAATGACATTATCCTCCATGGAGAACTGTTTGCCCGTTTGAGTGAGACCGTCAGACATTCCACTTACAGCAGTGCCCGCCATTTTGTCTCCGGCCATATCAGTCGCAAAGAACTGGATGTTAGTTCACTGGACAGTATCGAGTTTTTCCCCTGGCGCTGGGTCAACAGCCCGTTTGAGAGCGACAAAACGGTTATTAACACCCTGTACAGCTATGGCTTTGAACTGCCTGCCCGGTATACCGATCTGGTGAATACTCTGAAAGAGATAGAAAAAATTCGTCAAACCTACAGCAAACCCAGTGGTGAAGAACCCTTCCTGATGGACGGTATTGTTCTGAAACTGGACAACCTCGAGCTTCGCAAAAAACTGGGCTGGGACAGCCGCAGCCCTGCCTGGGCCATTGCCTGGAAATTCGCTTCAGACAGTGCGGTAACGGAAGTTAAGGGCGTTGATTTCAGAGTGGGACGAACCGGCCATATCACCCCGGTACTTCAGGTGGAACCGGTAGCAATCAGAGGGGAGACAGTCCGTCAGGTATCACTGGGCAGCATCAAAAACCTGACTGGGAAGGATATTGCTATTGGCGACCAGATTTCTGTTCAGCTGAAAGGTGCCGCTACACCCGTTTTTGGTCAGGTTGTTCTGAGACCGGAGCATCGCACCCAATCGACACCACCAGACCCGACAGGTTACGATGCCTTCTCCTGCCTGGAGTTGAAGCCCGGCTGTGAAGAACAGCTGACGGCAAGAGTAAAGTGGCTGGGGACAAGGTTGGATATTCCCTTCTTGCACGAGCCTCTGATTAAAAAACTGATGTTAAATAAAATTATCAGCCGCTTACCAGATAGTTTCAAAATGTCTGAATATGATCTGAAACAGGCAGGCTTAAATGAGCACTCATCGAAACAACTGCTAATGGTACTCAGCACTCTCCACATGGCTTCTCTGAAGTCCCAGATAAGAGCCTTGAGCATTCCACAGGTGGGAGAAAGTCGTTCTGAAAAACTGGTAGCCCATTTCAAAAGCTGGAAAAAAATTCTTAATGCTACGCCTCAGGAAATAGCTGCTGTGGCTTTGATGTCCGTTGAGCAGGCTCGGAGAGCTAAAAGCTATTTAAATGCTCCGAGCATCAGGGACTCTATTGAATGGTTTAGACGACCATGACTGTATTTCCGCCTTAAGCAGTCTCAAAAGCATCAACAATAAAAACCTCTCTGGCTTCCGGGCTGTCTCGTTCCGCAGCAGGATCATAATCTTATACGGGTTCATGCCGTTAAAAAACAATTACTGCGCTGATGCTCCCACTTAGATGAAGAGTGTCTTTTGATTGTTATCTTTATGAAAGGGCAGTGGCTAGATCAAGGACTATCTTTATCATTGCATTTCAGGTCATCAAGCTTGCGTTTTCGATGTATTCGTTTGTGATTCGACAGGGCTTTGAGACTGTCGCAAACCTTTCCGCATAGCTGCAGCTGGCTATCATCACCGGTCACCGTCACCTCACAGGTTTGTGGCCCACTGTGGGAGCTTCTTTTGTGATCCGACAACGCTTTGGGGCCATTGAATACCCTCCCGCATGGCAACAGCTGGCTATCTTCCCCGACCACGATGACGTCACAGGTTCGTGGACTCCTGTGGTACCTGTCTTTGTGATTTATCAGGGCTTGTTCATTCTTGCAGAGCGTTCTGCATGGTCGCTGCTGGCCACTTTTACCGACCACTGTCGCCTTACAGGTTTGTTCCCCGGTGTGGTATCTGATTTTGTGAGATGACAGTGATCGGGCATGCTTGAAGGTTTTCCCACATGGCCACTCATGGCCGTCTTCCCCGACCACAGTGATGTCACAGGTCTTTTGTCCATTGTGGTAAATGCTTTTGTGACAGTGAAGGGCATGGGTATTCTTGCAGACCGTCCCGCAAGGCCGCTGTTTGCCATCCTTCCCGAGCACGGTCATGTCACAGGTTTGTGGCTCTGAGTGGTAGATTGCTTTGTGATCCAACAGCGCTTTAGGGCCGTTGAAGACCATCCCGCATGGCCGCGGCTGGCCATCTTCCCCGATCGCAGCCACATCGCAGGTTCGTTGTTTTCTGTGGTATCTGTCTTTGTGATCGGTCAGGGCTCTGGCATTTTTACAGGACACACCACATGGTCGCTGTTGGCCATCCTCTCCGGCTACCGTGGCCTCACAGGTTCGTTGCCCGGTATGGTATCTGCTTTTGTGACATAACAGAGATCGGACATGCTTGAATACTTTCCCACATGGCTGCTGATGGCCATCCTCCCCGAACACGGGCAATTCACAGGTTTGTTGCCCGCTGTGGTACATGTATTTGTGTGTGTAGAGAGCACGAGCATTCTTGCAGACTTTCCAGCATTGCCGCAGCTGACCATCCTCCTCGACCACTATCACGTTACAAGTTGCTTTCCCGGCAGGAGCCGTTGTACTGGCTTCCCCTGCATCGACTGAGTTCAGGGCAACCCTGTCTGAGGCAACCCCGTCTGAGGCGACCCCTTCTAAAGAGTTGCAGCTATTCAAAGGAGCGTTTTGTCCGGGTGTTGCTACTGTCGAAACTCCTACAGAATCCAACGGCGATTGAGCTAACCCCGTGCTAACGGTTGAGGATCGGAATTGACAAACGCCGTGACAGGGCTGGACGAAACAATTTAAACCTAAACTGTGCAAATGTTGATGAGGGTCTCCGTTACCGTTTCCAGAGTCAGAGCACACAAGACTGGTGCAATAGCCTGTGGCTAAGGTGGCATTCTGGCCGGACGATTCTGATGGCTGGCCCTGTTGCTGACAGGTTTGATGGTTATTTCCAGAGCCAAACATCATAGTGATGGTGGCAAACGGATGAAACTCACTCGCCTTTTGTTGTCCACTCGGGTTAAACGACGGTGAACCGGGGTTCCAATAGTTCTGTAAAAGCCAACTGACAGTGACGGCCATTTCTACAGGTGACCACGAATAAGGTGTGATTTTTAGAGAGGCGCCTTTGGTTGTCAGGATTAGTTCGTAACCCACCAGCAGCTGGATGTTGTAGAGCCATTGCCATGAAATCGATTCAATATGTGTTGTTTTAACCCCGTATTCGCCCGATTTGTGTGGATTGTGATCAGGTGGCAAGCCTGATTCTGTATAACTGTTTGCGTAGGCAATGACTGACGGGTTACCTGAGAATGTACGCCGGTCACGCATTATAGTGAAGCGCTGTTTCGTAGAACCTTTTTTCTGCTCAAGCTCGACAATATAACGTTCTGTCAATGGTTGGGTCTGGCAGTTGACAGAAAACAATAGCAGTAAGAGCGCTGCTACAAAGAGTGAGTGTTTAATAATTCTATCCCTGCTTTCCGGTTTACAGAAAGGAAGGATAGATCAAGAAAATAAGTGTGCTTTCCCGTTAAAAATCCATTAAAGCGCTGTTGTATCGATTTATACGATTAATGTCTTTTGTTCTTTACCCTCATGTCTCATGAAAGGGCGTGTGTCAGATCATGGGTTAAAGTCATCATCCCCGACAATGCTCACATCACAGTTTTTTTGACCGTTGTAGTATTTGCTTTTGTGAACCTTTAAAGATGCTGCAACTAAACTGCAAAATAGAAGGGTATCTTTCGAGTCCGCAGCACACAGCTATTGGGTAATAGCCATTAGTCTTGATTCATTTGGGCACATTCTTAATAAATACGAGCATGCTCAGGGTCTTATTTTCAGTTGATTAGGGATCAAAAAAAGGGGGGGGGTTTGCGGGTAAAACGGACTTTATTTGCAAGCAGCTACAACTAGGCCAGGCACCATTCTGAAGTCACTCTTATCGTCAAATAAACGCCAGACAGACAAAAGGCCGGGTTTAAATCCGGCCTGGGTAAGAACTATCCCAATGAAGTTCTAGGGCGAGAAATCAGGTGTACCAGTTAAAGAATCATTACTACAGAGTGTACCACCACCATTACAACGAAGAGTCCATACGGTGCCTGTTGAATCAGGAGTATACGTTAAAGTCTGACCATCATAGGCTCCACCTGGGGTAATGGTGATAACCCCGTCCGTTACCCCAGTAATTGTGTTTCGTGCCGCAGGAATACCAGAACCAGATGCACCTGCATCACAACTAGTAATAGGGTTGGTTTGAGCACAAATACCCACTGCGGTTTTATATTGGCTGGCTTCACTCAATGCAGCATTTACCGTCGCATTACGGGTATAGTTCTGGTACTGGGGAATCGCCACTGCCGCCAGAATACCAATGATCGCTACTACGATCATCAGTTCGATCAGCGTGAAACCCAGCGTCCTGGACATCCATGTTTTCATCTCGTTATCCTCGGTCATTGAATAGTTGCCCAACGCCAAAACCCGGGGCCCCACAGGTCAGTCTCTAGCAACATGTTTCGGCGCTCATGACCAGAGCTTTAGGCTTTTAAGCCCGCTAATTTCTCGTGATTTTCAAGTGTGACCCGATAACCCCAATACAGACTTAGTTACAGAGGCGGCTATCGTGAAAAATCGCAACCTTTTCGATAATAAAAGACTCTCTCTTGCCGCTCGGGCCATAACCGTTGTGCTGGTGCTTGCATCCACTGCAGTCACCGGAGCTTTGAGTCTTCAGACCATTTACCAAGGTGAAGTGGATCGCTATTTCGAGAAAGAACAGGGCTCGGAGCTGATGCTGATTATTCAATCGGGTCACCACACGCTCAAAACCACAGGCTCAGGAAAAGACAATTTCAGACCACTATTGAGCAGTGAATTGGGGCAATATCAGGATCATACCTTTGTTGGCTGGCATGCGGATTTCAAACAAATGACCCGGGGAGGTGGACTTCCTTTTTTAATGCTCTATGAAGTCAGCTATAAGAAAGGACGCACTCAAGAGTTTTTTTCCTACGAGGGTTTGCTGAGCCCAAAGCTAATCGCCAGAGAGGTACATATTAATTAATGAGGTGAAAGGCTCCATTCTGCCAGAAGCGTGGGGTCATGGATTCAAAGGGAATTGAAACAGGATAGGTGCCTTGAATGAACTCAACATAAAAAATGATAAAGAAGATCATCGACAACACGATGAGCGTTAAAACCAAAAGCTTTGAAATAATCAGTTCGCAACCCTTTACTTGAGCACTGGCCATTAGTCTGTCGTTAACGTGAGCGTGTAGACAATAACCCACTACCAGCACCATCATCATCTGACTCATCGGCGTGATGAGCACACCGCTGATCTGGGCATGAAGAGCCGCACTCGAAATAGCCCACAGAGCCGATATCTGGATATAGGCTTTTCGCCCGGAGATCTGCCCGCCGTCTAAACGTTTTTTCAATCCCACCAGATAAGAAACACTGCCCCAGAGCAATAGGATTACAAAGCACAGTGTGGCCAGCGTTCCCCATTCAGAAAGCCACTGTAAAACAACATTATGGGGTGATCCCAGTCCGTTGCCTGATGAAAGAATAAATTGTTGTGGCCCGACCCCAAGCATGGGGTTCTGCAATGTCAGTTGCCAGGCACTAATCCAAAGCTCAACCCGGTCATAGGTTTTCAATGCAGACGAGAGCGGCCTGAAGCCATCAAGTCCATTCCCCAGAAAGAAAGGAATAAGCCAGATCAAAATCCAATAAGCGAGCAGCCCAACGATCAATGCTTTTATATGAACTCGAATGATGGCTGTGATTGCCTTCCGGAAACAGAGGTAGATGGCTATTCCACTCATAATCAAAGAGAGAACAATACCTCGGCTCTCTGATAAAAAAACGAAAAAATACATGACCACTAAAGGAACCCAGCTTAATCTCTGAACCAGAGATCCCATGTCCTTCGATAAAAGGGGCAACAACGCCAACAGTGGAATCAGCCAGTTCTGCGCATGATTCAAAATTCTGGGGTTAGTGAATCCATAAACCGTGTGCCTCCATGCGTCAGGCGGATATTGCAAATAAACAGCATAGTGAAACAGGTACCCAAAACCATAAAGCCCTATCGCTAAGCCGATGACACTGATAACCCCCGCCAGTCTTCTCTCATCAATACTCTTGGCCAGCAGTAATGAACTCATCATCAACAGGCCATAGAGTCCAACCTCCTGAATGCCTTTTACCGGATATTCACTCATTAATGCAGAGCATGAGCCAAACACCAGGCCGGGGAAGATCAAGACCTTGGCTAAAAATGGCAATTGAGCAAAGCCATTCAGGGTCTGATAGCTAAGGAATACTCCAAAGATCACAGAAAGAAAAATCACCTGAACGACTCGCCTGAAGTTATAGCTGGAGAGCCCGAAATTCCAGATTAAAAGAGCCGACCACATTGCCAACAGCGTCAATGTGATTAGCAGGAACACTGCATTTTTTTGGAGAGACTGATGAATAACTGTGAACATGAGTGCTGAATATCAATGGACACAATGATCAGATATCGGCTGCAAGTCAGGCAAAAATAGCCTCATAAAGGGCTGACAGGCTCAAAATTCAGACTGTAATCCTTACGATCAAAACCAAACTAAAAGGAAATAAAATATGAGCCTGTCCTTTAACTATTTCAATTACTTTCTTTGGATAAAAATACTGACGAGGGCCAGTGCACCAGATCCTGCCATCAATAGTGTCGAAACCGCATTGAGCACCGGTGTTGAACCTTCCCTCATACGATCAAACAATGTAATCGTTAATGGGGAATCACTGCCTGCAAGAATTAATGTGGTATTAAAATTCTCGAAAGACATCAGAAAAGCCACAACCGCTGAGCCAATCACCGCTGGCTTTAACCAGGGCAGTGTAATCGTTGTGAATATCTCAAAACGGCTTGCACCCAGGTTTAAAGCAGCTTCTTCCATTGCGGTATCCAGCTTTCTCAGTCGTGCTGAAATGACGAGTGTTGCCATAGTACTGATAAATACAAATTGTCCAAGAACAATAAGTGGCAGACCGGGCCTTAAAAACTCCAGATCGAGTCCATAACTGTCTTCTATCGTATTGGCGATGCCGCTACTGAAAGAAAGAATGGAAATCCCGAGAATGACGCCCGGAATCACCAGTGGTAGCAACATCAAACTATAGAGAAACTGTTTTCCCCGAAAATCATATCGCTCAAACAACAGTGCATTAGTGATAGCTAAAGTGACGGACAGAATAGCAACAAACAGTGCGATCATGAGGCTAGTGATAATACTTTCCTGTATCGCACCGTCATGAAATAAGCCACGACGCTCTTTGTTGTCGGCAAAATACCAGTCCAGAGTAAACCCTTCCCACGGCAGGGAAGGAAATACACTGTCGTTCATTGAGAAAACGGCAACGACGACAAGTGGAGCCAAAAGAAACATAAAGAACAAGCATACATAAACCGTGTAGGTTTTCTGAAATGCTCTGCTTTGGGGAATACTCGGTATCATGATCTATTTCTCAGGTTTCACTGGCTAATGCCTGTTTGAAGGACTGTTTGCTGAGCTTCAGTCCAAGCCAGACAATCAGCGACGACAGACAGAGCAATAAAACGCCAAAGGCTGCTCCCTGTTCCCAGTTAAAGCGGGTAATAAACTGGGTAAAAATCTGCTCGGTAAACCAGAGACTGTCTTTACCACCCAACAGTGTCGGTGTCAGATAATTACCAAGGGTCAGCATAAAGACGACGATGCATCCTGATACGATGCCTGGTACAGCGTATGGAATAATGACTGTGCGAAGCACCGTGAAGTGGTTACCGCCCAGGTCATAAGCTGCTTCTACAAGGCTGTCGTCCATTCCTTCCAGGGTGCTGACCAGAGGCACTACCATAAAGAGCATGGAGGCATAAACGAGGCCCGTCATAACAGTAATGTCGTTGTACAGCATCTCTACTGGCGCGTCCACCACTCCAATCCATTGCAGGAAGCCACTGACAACACCGCTCTCACGCAGCAAAATCATCCAGCCATAGGTTCGCACAAGTTCACTGACCCAGAATGGAATCAGACAGGCAAGAAACATCAGGTTCTTGTTTTTACCCTGGGCAATTTTGGCGATATACCAGGCAACCGGAAAGGAGATCAGTAATGTCAGGGCCGTAGCAAGTATGGACATCACCGCAGTGCGCAAAAATGTATTCCAATAGAGCGGCTCTGTGAAAAACTCCCGATAATGAAGCAGGCTGAACTCATAAACACCGTAACTGACTCGCTCTCTCATTGAGATGCCCAACATATCCAGCTGTGGTAACAGAATCAGCAATGTCAGCGTCAGCAGCAGTGGCATTAACAGCAGATAAAAAGAGAGTTTTCTACCAGTCATGGTCAAGATTCTCTCTTTTTATTTGATAGAAAAATATTGCTCTGTTGCATATCCCAGGATAATGAGACTCTGTCTCCAGCCACCAGATCATTAAATTCTCGAGTCTGTGGCAACGAAACACTCAACTCTTGGGATGAATCGATATCTTTCACCAGTATCTGGCTATTACCGCCATCAAAAAGAATATTTTCTACCCGACCATTAATATGGTTTTCAGACGTTACGCTCTGATCTCTCCGGATATGAATGGCTTCCGGGCGGATAAACAAATCAACAGCGTCTCCTGCTTTAAGGTCTATTTTTGGAAACGCAGTGTTAAATTGCTGTCCGGCGTTAGATCGGATTATTGCCGTTTCACCAACAATAGACTCAACGATCCCGGCCACCCGATTGTTATTACCAACAAAACCAGCGACAAATGACGTTTTTGGCTCATAGTAAAGCGACTGCGGAGAGCCCACCTGTTCAAAACGGCCATGATTCATGACGGCTACCTGGTCCGACATAACCATTGCTTCAGATTGATCGTGGGTTATGTAAATAAAGGTGGTACCAAACGCTTTTTGCAGTTTTTTTAACTCGACTTTCATTTGTTCCCGAAGCTTCAGGTCAAGAGCGCCAAGAGGCTCGTCCAGCAAGAGAACATCCGGTTCAAGCACCAGACATCGAGCAATTGCCACCCGCTGTTTCTGTCCACCGGAGAGTTGATTGACCGATTTTTTTTCAATACCCGTCAAACCAATACGTTCCAGAACATCGGCAACTTTTTTATCCCTTTGCGGCTTTGGTACCCTGTTGCGCTTGAGTCCGTAAGCAATGTTTTCCCCAACATTCATCATGGGAAAAAGAGCCAGGTGCTGAAACACCATATTTACCGGACGCTTATTAGCCGGGATACCAGCCATCTTCTTTCCTTTTATCAGAATTTCTCCCTGATCAGGTTCAGAAAAACCGGCAAGCATTCTCAGCAGCGTGGTTTTGCCACAGCCAGAGGGGCCCAGTATGGAGAAAAAGAAGCCAGCAGGGATTTCAAGAGAAATGTCATTTACTGCCTGAAAACTGCCAAAGTGTTTGAAAACATTGCGGCATTCGAGATCGAAAGTCATGAGGGTGTACATCCTGAAAAACCACCAGCCTCTGTCATATAACTCTCAGCAAAAAACAGGACTGGCGGGTAAAGCTATAACTGATTACTGTGCGGCTTTGATACGATCCAGCGTTTTTCCTTCGATGATTTCCAGGCCTGCAGGTACTGGCGGATACCACTTGATATTATCGAGACTGCTCTGGTTGTAGCTGATCTTATAGCTGTTGCTGAGCTGTTCGTTAACAAACTCTTCAGCACCGGCAGATGCGGTAAAGTTACCCGCAGCCTCGGTGATTTTGGCAGCAATCTCAGGCTGCATTACAAAGTTGATCCATTGATAAGCAGCTTCATCATTCTTGCCTTTGGCGGGCAGGGCAAAGGTATCAATCCAGCCCAGTGCTCCAGACTCTGGTGGTACGAAGTTGATGCTGGTCGTTTCTTTATGCAGCTTCCAGCCGCCTGCATCCCAACCCATGGCCAAAGTGACTTCGCCACTGCGCAGCAGGTTAAGCAAAGCATCACCGCCTTCCCAGTAAGCTTTAACATTGGCTTTGCAGTTGATGAGCTTCTGCTCAACTTTGCCCAGAATTTCAGCGTATTTTTTCTGATCGTTGTAGGCTGCGAATGGGTCTTCGCCCATGGCAAACGCGAAACCAATCAGGGTTGGACGCTTCAGGCGATAGGATACTTTGCCCTTGTAATCATCAGAGCAGAGGTCATTAAAACTGTAGCTGCTTTTGCTACCTGCAGTATCGGTAATCAGACCGCTGGTACCCCAGATATGAGGCACACCGTACACATCACCGTTTATGGTGGTGTTGGCTTTGGTGGCAGACAGCATGGAAGGAATAAACTGACCGGCATCGAGTTTACTGAGGTCAACAGGTTTATAAATTCGATATTCTTTCTGCGCACCGACAATACGATCCTGACTTGGCTGCACCAGATCATAACCAGCACCGCGAGTAGCGCGAAGCTTGGAAATCATATCTTCGTTATTGGATTTGGTGACCTTAACGGTAATACCGGTTTCCTGTTCAAACTGATCAATCACTTCCTGAGGCGCATAGCCTCCCCAGGTCAGAATTCTTAGTTCTTCCGCCTGTGCACTGGTGGTGAGCATGGCAACGGTGGATATGGTCAGCGCTAGCAGACCTTTCATTGGTTTCAACATGGAGCGCCTCTATGAGGTTTGTTATTGCTCACTATTGTTATGCAATTTTGTTACAGAAATGTTTCACTCGTTAAAACGAAGGTCAATAAAGATATGAGCCTGTTCATATTTATTTTAAAAATATGTGGCTGTTCAAAACCGCCTTATGAATTTTGCGGGTCAGGGTCTGGATGACACTGTACGTTCCCATGGGTTATATAACTGTACCTGGCACATACGCATATCGTTTGTATTTCGAGTAACTACAGTACAGTCATGCACCAAGCCTGTGACAGCTATAAGCCCATCAATCACAGGCATAGGTGCGCCCTTTTTTTCAGATTCAGACTGGATACGCCCCCAAGCTATTGCCACCCCAAGATCTACAGGCAATATTCTGTGCTTGAAGCGCTCCATAAGATCAAACTCAAGCCAGGTTCGCAACTTATCCTGTCTTGTCGGCTCCTGGCATTTCCCTATTCCTTTTTCAATTTCTGCCAGAGTCAAAACACTCAAATAGAGCTTGTATTCCTCACAACTATCCATCCATTCAAGTACATGCTGATCAGGATTTTTTTTGAATGCTTCTGACAATACACAGGTGTCCAGTAAATACTTCACAGATCTTCATCCCTCGGAGTTTCTTTACTTCTGTCAAACACTTCAACATCAGCATCCGAAAAGGGAGATGCTTTTAGAAAGTCACTCAGACTATTCTCTGGTGCAGACATCTTTTGATAGTCTTCAAACGAAAGAATGACAGCCGCTTTATGCCCGTGACGGGTCACAAATTGCGGACCGTACTGGCGAGCCCTGTCCACGATATGACTAAACTTGCTTTTCGCCTCTTGTAACTGCCATTGATTTTCCATCTCAATCTCCTGAATCATGACACACCTTAAAAAAACTAGTCTGACTAGTCATATATGTCAACCTCAGTCTCTTCCAATATGAAATGAGCCTGAAGGGGAGCCCAGTTTCCAACATGAAAT
>NZ_JAHHPR010000115.1:0-6413 GCF_024606255.1 Endozoicomonas sp. SESOKO3 | reverse complement strand
CAGTGACTCCAGAAATTCCTGATGCGCCTGCGGCTCCATTTTTTCAAACTGCTGATGCCAGCTTTTCATTTCCTCCTCGCTGAACCCGGCCGCTTTCATAATTTCTACCCAACGATCTTTGTTGACCATATTTTGCTCCAGTAATAAAGGTTGTTTAAGCAGCAATACAGTGGCTTTTTGCTGCTGGCGCAACTTCTGAATCTCATGCTCAAGAGCCAGCAGCTGGCCACGCAAAATGCGTTCTTGCTCCCTATCGTCTTCACCGTCGAGAAGTCGCACAATATTGCTGACCGGTGTGCCGAAAGCACGGTAAGCCATGATCGCTTCAAGACGTTTGATTTCATTCTGCCCATACCATCGATAGCCATTCTCTGATCGAGTGTGGGGCATTAGCAGACCTTCACGCTCATAATGTTGCGGAAGATCGACAGGTTGGTGGAAGCTGATCCGGCATACCGAACCCGCTCTGGTTTCCTTCAGGAAATCGCGCGCGCCAAGCTGCACAAAATAGGATAAAGGGATTATCAGGGAAGGAGATGAACTCATTTCAAGCAAAATACATGAAGAGCCAGTAACAGGTCGCACCTGGCTCCGGCTCAAGTATTACGCGGTATCGTACAAATGCCCGAGCTTCCAGACCTTGGTGGTCAGGTACTTCTCATTGTGGGGATTCTGCCCGGTCTGATGGGGCTGACGATGAACAACATCAACCCCCTGACGGGCCAGGGCTTCCACCTTCTTTGGGTTGTTGGTCATCAGTACTAGTTGTGTAACCCCCAGGTGATCCAGCATGGTCTTGCACATATCGTACTTGCGCAAGTCAGCGGCGAAACCCAGTTCTTCATTGGCTTCTACAGTATCCAGACCTGTATCCTGAAGCTGGTAAGCCCGGACTTTGTTCATCAAACCTATTCCACGGCCTTCCTGACGCAGATAAAGAATCACCCCGCGACCCGCTTCGGCAATCTTGCGCATGGCCGCCTCAAGCTGGGGACCGCAATCACAGCGCATGCTGAAAAGAGCATCTCCGGTCAGACACTCTGAATGGACCCGCGCCAGAACGGGACCACCCTCGCTCACATCCCCCATGGTGAGAGCCAGATGCTCCTTGCCGGTGCCACTCTCTTCAAATCCATGCATGATGAACTCACCGAAAGGGGTGGGCAAGCGAGACTCTGCAACGTAACGAACAGACACTCACTACTCCTCAAGACAGTCGTGGGGTGGAATTGTAACAGTACAAGATGTTACAGGCGAGCTAATAAGGAGCCTGCAATGTCATGACCCCACCTTCTTCACTGAATCGGATATGCTTGAGATAGCTCATGCCCAGTAGCACGTTTTCAGGCCTGCTGCCTTCAATGACGGTGGCTTCAACATTAGCAACCCGTATGCCACCGATTGCCACGAAATTCAGCATCACCCGAAAACCTCTGACCACACCACTGGCAGTTTCAACACGAACCGGACTGCCACTTTTGTAGCGGATGCCAAGCCGTTCAGCCGTGGCACTATTGATAGCCACAACATTTGCTCCGGTATCGACCAACACCTGGACCGGGTTATTGTTAATAACACTTTGGGCAAGGTACTGCCCATCATTGTTTCTGTTGATTCGAAATATCAAAAGCTCTGGCGATTGAATACCATCCCCCATATCACGACTGAGAAAATAATCTTTCGCCACGCCATTGATTTCAACCCGGGCTTTTCGACTGCTGGCATCAATCAGTCTGACGCCTTTCACCGGTTCTTGACCGACCTTAAGAAATTGACGTTCACCATCAATGAATACCAGAGCTTTGTCTGGAAACAGGGCTACCACCCTGACATCGACAGCATGGGAAAGCGAAGAAAAAAACAACAAGAGGCTGGTAAAGAACCAACAAGCAAAGACGGATTTCATTCTATTTTTTTATTACCTTAAATAATCTTTCACCACCAAAGGCGATAAAAGATTATTTTGATCGCTCATGGTGGGTTCTAGCCCAATTCCGTTTAGGCTCTATCTTGAGCACGTCAGACATTGGGGTCAAGTCGCTGGTATGAGACCTGATACACCTATAATTTCCATTGTCGTATAAGCACCAAAAAACGAAAAAGAAATCTCAGGCCGCATAAGTATTTATTCGTACAAACCAAGAGACACAGGAGTTCAGATCAGGTAGAGTTAGTCGCCCATATGTCGCCTAATAAAGAAGAATCTAAAGAGACATGAGAAAGTACTATTATCTACCGCTATTGTTTTCACTGCTGGGCATAACGGCCTGTAGTCCACTCCCTCAAGCCAACAATGTCATTCAAACCTCTCAGGCAAAACTCCAGTCTGCTCAACATTGGGGAGTGATCGCGGATCACCTTTCAGACCAGTTGACACAGGATGGGGATTTGCTCGGTAAGTCTCTTTACATTGATGAAAGTCGTTATAACACTGATTTTTCAAAAGTATTTTCAAAGCAACTGGTCAGTGAGCTGGTCAAAAAAGATGTGGATGTCAATCTTTCCTCTTCACCCACTTTTTCAGAGCTGGAAATTGATGTCGATGTTGTTCGTCATCCCAATGACAGGGACAAAGGCACCGGATTCCCAATGTCTATCGGACTTGCAAGTGCCTGGTTTATCGTTAAAACCAAAGGTTACGGGGTGATCCCTGCGGTCGTAGCGGCTGAATATATGAGCAGTGAACCCAGTCGGACAAACACTGAAATTGCTGTGACAACAAGAGTTATGGAAGGCAATAGTATCCAGTTTTCAGAAACCCATATTTACTACATAACGGATCAATCTATTAAGCAGTTCAAAACACCAGGTTCTGTTAGTTTGACAGATAAAGAAGTTCCGGGAGGTTTGTGAGATGAAAGCCATATTTATCCGATTGTCTATCCTACTGGTTTCTGTCTTCTTGGCAGCTTGTGAAAGCCAACCCGTTTACGAAGAGCCACCGCGCATAGATCTGGTTGGAATCAGTAACATTGCGGCTGCAACTTTACACTCCAAAGCCAGTGACTTATTACCGGAAGGTTCCACCATTTTGTCAACCAGTCTGGCCGATATCGATAGTTTGAGTGCTACCTCAACACTGGGAAGAATTTTATCTGAGCAACTTTCATCAAGACTTTCTGACCGGGGTTACGAACTGATTGAAATCAAAATGCGAAACAGTGTTTTTATCAGTAATGAACGAGGGGGCGAATTTACTTTATCTCGCCAACTTGCCGCTATCAGCAAAGATTACAACGCAGATGCAATTTTAACTGGAACCTATGCGCTTGGCAGTCAGACCGTTTACATCAACGCTCGTCTGATAGATACAGTGGATAATATTGTACTGTCCACTGTGGACTTTCAGTTACCCATAGATTCTGACATTCGGATGATGACTAAAAAGTCTTATTAATCAGCTTCAGGTTGTGGTCTTTTTCCATTTTCAGGAATCTATCGCGAAAGTACACAAGTTCAGAAGTGTTCTTAAACCATCATCTCCGCATAAGCGGAGATCATATTTTTATTGTGGATTGACGCCTTTGCGAGCAAGGCAATGGAGTCAATTTCCCCGGGCGATTAAAAACGTCAAAGTCACTTGGTAGTTAGCCCTTGGTGTTAACACTCTTTCAGGAAATGGACAGCCGGACTGTAATGAGATTGATCATCGGGGGAAACAAGTGGCAGAACCTGCATTCCTTAAACAAGGCTACCACTTGGATATGAATGCACTACTTTAACTTAATCAAAGACATTATTTGTGAGCCAATTAATTCAGTAGAAATAGTATCCAAGATTCAAGGACCATTGCCCAACTTTACTTTTCTCATAACCCAATCTAAGGTCCCAGTTTCTTGCCAAAGCCATACGAGCTTGTAATAGATACTGTTCTTTCTCCTTACTGACTCCGTTTGCATCAGGCAGATAGCTACGTCGATATTCAGCCAACCCGCGGAGCCCGTAAGGAAACTCATAAACCATCGAAACAGTCCCTCTGAACTCTACATTTCCCTGTCGCTGTATATTATCCTGAATTGCCCCCCCTAAATAACCTGAAAGCGCAAGTCCTGATAATGGCGACCAGACATAACCTTTGTCTGCTTCAAGCTTAAACTGGAGGCAGTCGCTCCAGCATTCTTGCGTAGCTGGCTGCCAACCGCCCCTTAATCTCCATGCCACAGGCTTATCTCCGTGCAAACCGGTCGCTTCTGGCCTTACGTTTTCAATACTCACCAGATCCAGCGAGCGCAGCTTAAGCTCCCCATTAAAACTCGCTAATTGCGTCTTCAGCATGCTAAGTCCAGCATAGGGAACATGCTGAGCCGCCGAATCCAGAGCATCATAATAAGCAGGCCGCAGAGTCAAAGAATAGCCACTGCCAAGCTCTTTATTACTCAATATTCCAACCTGTATAAGACTTGGCCTTCTTCCTTCATCAGGAGATTCTTCAGGCCAGGAAACAGATTGACTGCGAACAGGCGGAAGTTGATATCTCTCTGACAGAATTTCGCGATATGGCTCAGCCACTGCCTCTTCACCCTCTTCAAGGGCCAGGAAACGGTAATAATCTAAAAGGGTGTCCAAAGCCTGATATTTATCGTCCAGTGATAACTCAAGATATCCACCACTTCGCTTGAGTTGTCTTTGATCAACACTCTCATTAACAACAACCTTTGCAGCATCATTAAGTTTGAAATATCGGCCACTCAAACGCTCCTGACGCGATGGCCAGAAACGAATATCACTGATCTGCTGTCGTCCAGATGGGGGCATTTGTGAAAGTTGCTGAACCTGAGATTGAGGCATTATCCAGAAGGCATTATCTGGATTCACTGTAAAGTCTTCAACTACTTCGAGCAATTCGCCTAATCGATAAGAACAGTTTTTATTTGCAAAGTAGTAAGTAAACGAACGACCCTTAAGCTCCCAAATATGAGCCAAAACCATATCCAGCTCTTCAGGCTCCAGATTCAACTGATATTCCCAGAGATTACGCAACTCTAATTCACGATAATTCTGGTTGTGCAGATAGTATTCACTATCTGTGAACGACCCCTCATACCAACCAAACAAGCCACTGAGTATATATTTAACAGGTCCATCTTCTCGAGAGAAATCAGCACCAAAATTTATGCTGCTATCCAGAAGCCTTGAGCCACCTGAACCATTTGCTTTCAGAAAAGTATGCCCATAATATGATGCTGGATTACCCAAATAACCCGATGCAAATATCACACTAAGAGACTCAACACTATCTTCTTCTCGCCAAGCTTTATATTCAAGGCAATTAATTTCAGGAAAATCAGTAAAACGCTCACCCAAATGACTTTTGAGAAAAAGATATCTTGCCGGAAATCGACACTGAGCATGATCAAAACCTTCTATTTCAGGTTTTACCATCGCTAATACTGTCTCCCTGAGCTCTGACTCAGGATCATATTTTCCAGAAGGGGACAAAAAGTAATCTTCATTCAGAACAGCGCTTTGCAGCCGTGAACCCGGGAGCAATCCTTTCTCATATGCGATTAAGCGATGCCAGGTGCGCATTTGGGAAAGTTTTAAATTGTTTGCATGGTCAATCAAATATTCAACATCATCTGCCTGAACGCTATTGAAAGTCCAAACGGCCATTAGAAGAAAATAACTAAAAAATCTATTGATCAAGGTACTACTCTGCATCAACCATGTAAGAACGAAAGGGTCAGCACAGGCAGCTGACCCTGAAACTGCGTCAGGCTGCGCAACTGGCTGAATTACGGGCAACCCCAGACATCACCGCCTGGTAGTAATAAGCAGACTTTTTCGCGTCATCAGCAGAGGAATAGGAAGGCAGAGCAACAAAAGAAGTCATTTCCTGACGAATAGCACCAGTAATGGCCTGACGTGCAGCTACTGAGCAGCCTCGAATTTCCAACATAGCATTCAAGTGCTCGCCTTGACCTTCAGCTGTCTCCTCAGCCAAATTGTCATAGTTGTCGATGATAAACTGAGCTACTGCAACATTTTTGCCATTACAGGTTTCAGGGCTGGCAGTTGCAGAGGTCACTGCTGTTGTACCAATATCCCAAATTATATTACTTGATACTGCCGCCCACTTTACTGTTGGAAACAATGCAGCACCAATACCACAATCAGAGAATGGATTTGGACCACTTCCTGGTGTCTTGTCTTTAGCTAAAACAGAAGTTGCGGATGTAGAAATCACTGCGGCAAATGCACAAACCGCCAAAACTTTACTGGAACGCAAAGGAATATACTCCCTTAATTTTGTATTTATTTTATTGATAACAAAAGCCAGTCTGGTCGTCCTTAGAACCACTTTTCACTATACCTTTGGCCGACATTATATACGTATATGAACGTATTTTGAAGAATTAGTCTCTTCCAATATGAAATGAGCCTGAAGTATATACGTGTATGAACGAATATTG
>NZ_JAHHPR010000114.1:0-1721 GCF_024606255.1 Endozoicomonas sp. SESOKO3 | reverse complement strand
TCCTGTAC
This sequence comes from Endozoicomonas sp. SESOKO3, assembly GCF_024606255.1. Lineage (NCBI taxonomy): Bacteria > Pseudomonadati > Pseudomonadota > Gammaproteobacteria > Oceanospirillales > Endozoicomonadaceae > Endozoicomonas > Endozoicomonas sp. SESOKO3. Next base: position 1,713 of record NZ_JAHHPR010000114.1, on the reverse strand, counting down.
CGTTTTCGGACAACGGAAAAAACGAAATTCCAGCGTTGATAATTTGTCGACATCCTCTGCTCCGGTAATGTGCAGTAAAGATATAGCCATAAATTTTCCGATCATATCGGCACTAATATTACCTAACCAATTTTGTAGAGTCGTTATATGAACAAGCTGGCTATAAAAATTTGAAAACTGTTCAAGCCTCTCTTTTTTTTCCGAATCAGTGTTCCCTTTATGGCTTGGCTTTTGAGTATCATTTTCTTCTATTTTTTTATTGTATAGGTCAATGATCTTATTTAACCGCTTTAAGGCAAATGGTTTTATGTCTGGATCGTAATCAGCAAATGTTTTATACCATTTAGCTTCATCCTCCTGCAGGATACGATCATTATTTCCAAACGCCCTCAGCAAAAAAGGGTTTCGCTGGATCTCAGACTCCATCGCCAGAAGCACGCCGGTATCCCCCTGGGTAGCACTCAAGGCATCGACGTGTTTATGCCCGGAACTATAATCAATCAACCCTTCGTTGCGCATTGAATCAATCACTTCAATCACTTTCTCAAAAGATAATTCTGCGAGTTGATCATCAGAATGGTAGGGCGTGCAGATTATTTCAAACCATTGAGGTAAGTCGTAAAAAGGTAATACAGTAAAGCTATTATCAAAACCATAGCGTGTAGCAGACATGAGGTTAGGGCAATAACTCATTCCTTTTTGTTTGAGTCGAGATGCAAAACAATTAACAATCATACGCTGTTCGTCAGAAAGTCGGTTGTTTATATCATATTCAAGCTCTTCACCGAATTTAAGATTTAATCTGCTTGCCGGTTTCACTCCATTGTCAGTCCCAAAAACACAGTTATCAAACATAGCATTGACTATACCATCGCAGCGTCTGGAAAAAATAACCTCCAGAACATGTTGATTAAAATGCTCTCTTATATCATTATCATTGAGGCGTAGACCAATGATTATAATATTGTTGGTTTGACACGGTTCACAAGCACTATCAATGATTTCCTGTCTGAATTTTATAACAAAATCAAAGATAACAACCAGCTCAGAAAAAAAGCCACTTCCACCAAGAAGGGTTTGAAAAAATGGAAATATAGCTTTCAACAATTTCTCGTACGTAAATTCAGTGCGGCCAAATTGATTTGTAAACACAGACTTTGAGATAACATCATCCGGTACGTTTTCTTTTTTGTTAAGATAATCAACCAGCATGCCTGTCAGACTGTAACGTTTTTCAGACTTATTAAATTTTGACTCCTTTTCTGCCTGTTTGGTAAAAATAGCCTTCAGAAAAGATTGTATCTCTTCAACCCGTTCATGACTGATGGTTTTACCCGCCACATATTTATCGGGACTAATTTCAAAAGTAATACAACGATCACGAACCAGACCTTCCTGACATAAAATAAAATCGATAAAAATCCCTGTAATTTCCTCTCTTTGATCATCATCGTCGTAAGGTTCTCTTGTGATTTTTTCGTATCTGAGTGAATGAATGAGATTTCCAATAGTATTTCGAATATGCACAGCCACTTCCTCAGCGGTAAACGTCTCGCAGATGCTGGCTACATTTATGGACTCACGACGGTCCGTAGTAACCCAATGGGTAACTTTTCGCTCGGGAATAGTCTGATTGACCATATGATGACTGAAACCTGGCACAATAAAACCAGGCTCTGGCATTTGATTTGCCAGTGCAGAGGATTTATCTTC
>NZ_JAHHPR010000113.1:0-1815 GCF_024606255.1 Endozoicomonas sp. SESOKO3 | reverse complement strand
GATCCGTAACAATGGAAACCTGACTTCCAGTGTAAGAGTGGGCCGGACAGTTACGCTCGTTGAGAGCCATTGCCAGAAGGGCTATTGTGACCTGCTCACCGGTAGAAAGCAGGACATCCATCTCTCTGGGTGTGGGTTGTTTTTGAATATTAGATGCAAGATCAGTCAGCCGGTTGGTCTCACCACTCATCGCTGAGACAACGACAACAACATTATGTCCCTGATCTCTGAACCTCTTCACCTTGTCGGCAACTCCCTGGATGCGATCCAAGTTCCCGACAGAGGTGCCGCCAAATTTTTGTACTAACAGCGCCATGTTTATATCGTTCTACGTCAATCAGCCGACCCCGGAATGTAACACGAATAGCTTTGTTAAAAAAAGCACACCTCATTAAAAACGAGCCCGATGGCTCGTTTTTAATGAGGATTAAGTTGATCGAATTAACGAATCACATTACAGACGCTCTTGCAACCATGGGGCAATAGATTCAAGCGCTTCCTTGATTTTGGAAGCATCTGAACCACCACCCTGGGCAAAATCCGGACGACCGCCACCACGACCATCAACCTGATCGGCAACCATTTTCAACAAATCACCTGCTTTCACTTTGCCAGTAAGATCTTTGGTGACTCCCGCTACCAGAGGAAATTTAGCGTGACCAGGCACAGTCAGAAATACAATACCGGTCTGGAGCTTACCTTTCAGCTGATCCACCATGTCTCGCAAAGACTTAGGATCGACTCCCTCAAGCTCTGTAACCAGCACCTTTACACCATTGACATCAACAGCCCTGGACAGGAGATCGGCACTGCCAGCAGAAGCCAGCCTCTGTTGAAGTCTATGAAGCTCTTTCTCAAGCTCCTTATTCCTATCGAGAATTGAAGATACTTTGTCTTGCACATTATCCTGAGAACCTTTTACCAGACTTGCGACCGATTTCAGGGTATCTTCCAGCTTCTCCTGGTAATCAACCGCAGCTATGCCTGTGACAGCCTCAATGCGTCTCACACCCGCTGCAATCCCGGATTCAGAAACAATTCTGAATGAACCGATATCGCCCGTACGATTAACGTGCGTACCTCCGCAGAGCTCAACAGAAAAGCCTTCAGAGCCCATGGAAAGAACGCGAACCTCCTCACCGTACTTCTCGCCAAACAAAGCCATTGCGCCTTTAGCCTTAGCAGCTTTCATATCCAACAACTCAGTTTTAACCTCATTGTTATTACGAATTTGCTGATTAACCAGCCTCTCTATAGCCCGGAGGGCTTCAGGCCTGACCATTTCAAAATGAGAAAAATCAAAACGAAGTTTGTCTTGATCTACCAGAGAGCCCTTTTGAGTAACATGCTCACCCAGAACCTTACGCAGTGCAGCGTGAAGCAAGTGAGTAGCAGAGTGGTTCAACTCCGTAGCCCTGCGGGCTTCAGCATCGACGTAGGCAGTGACAGTATCACCAACCTTTAATTTACCCTGAGATACTTCCGAAATATGAAGATGACTGTCGCCCTGTTTTTGAGTATCCAATACCTTGACTTGGCCACCCTCAAAACTGAGCAAGCCGGTATCGCCCACCTGACCACCAGACTCTGCATAAAAAGGTGTTGACTGCAGAACGACCGTTGCTTCTTGACCTTCAGAGACAAAATCAACCGACTGCCCATCAACAAACAGAGCTGTGACTTCAGCCGCGTCCTGAAGATTTTCGTAACCCGTGAAATTGGTAGCCCCCTCAATGACCAACTGCTCACTGTAATTGACACCAAATTTGCTGGCTGCACGGGCCCTTTCACGCTGAACCTCAAGCAACTTCCTAA
>NZ_JAHHPR010000112.1:0-1717 GCF_024606255.1 Endozoicomonas sp. SESOKO3 | reverse complement strand
GTATCTGCCGACTTGAAAGCACCAACAGCAAAACACTACCCAGCCTGGGTATGCTGAAAAAATATGCTGAAGCCACCGGGCACAAGCTCAACATCACTTTTTCTCCTGCCTGAAACTATACCTTGTCAGCAATAGCAGCGAATGTCGACAGACTCATTTCAGAGTCTGCTGACATTCATGACTTTATGTCAAAGCGATCAGGCTGCCTGCCAGTTAGAGCAAGAAACAAGAAAAAGGACATCCATATAATAAAGAAGCTGGACATCTATACAAGTCAAATATAAGGGTGTCCTATTATTTGACCGCATCCTCACCGATCACCACTCGCAGCTTATCCTCATCACCATCAATGCGGGGCAGGACCTTGGTCATCATGAAATCATCCCAAACTGCCTGTAGCGTTTGCTCATCCCCAGGTTGCAAACACGCCACATAGAGCAACAACTCGTTCAGGGCACGATAGGCCAGTTCAAACGGGGTTCGTTTAAGCACCTGATTCACCCGGTCAAGAAAGGCTACCGTACGCTTTCCATCAGTGTCGAAGGTACCTGTCAGCTGCTCCCGCCTGGCCGAGGTCAACACTGACCAGTGAAATACTTTATTCTCCGGTTGTCCCTCAAAGAACTGGCCATAATCATTAGGATAAAACTCGCCATAATCCAAAGTCAGTGCCCGGTCAATCACCTTGCGGGAAAAACCATGAGTGGTTTCATCCATATTAACGGTAGCGGCCACCAACAGATTGGGTGGTATGCCGATGCCGTGCTGTTGAAAGTAATCCCACAGCGGATCATCTGTAAGCCCTAAATCCGCCTGAAGCTTCAGGTCACCGGATTGATTCAGTGCCTGCAAGTCCAGCAACGGTTCACAACAATATTCTCCGGCCTCGTTAAAACCCCGGGTTTCCAATACCGATAGGTAATCCGCAAAATATTGCTCCACCGGTGCCAAATTCATCTCATCCAGACAGAGCCAATAGGGTGGTGAAGCAGAATTCAGAGTTCCGGCTCCGGCTGCGGAGGCATCAGGCGCAACCGACTTCCAGGCACGGATAATAAACGCGAGCACTTTGGTGGCAATGTATTTCGGTTTATCAACCCGGGAGACATAACCTAAGAGATCAGAGGGCTCATGCCAGTCAGGCCTTACCGGGATCAGACAGAAGTTCCCTTCAGGGTCATCCGGATCATGGAACTCTGCCTGCTTTCGGATAAATCGGGATTTACCGGTACCGGAGATTCCGGCCAGAAGGAGGAAAGGTTTGGGGAGGTTGAGTCGATTATTTTCAGATACTTCTGCAGGTTCAACCGCACTCAACTCGTAATCACATATCCTCTTGATAGTTGAGTCATAACCAAGAATATATTTGTCAAAATCAAGATGAAGATAATCAAATAAAGGGGATAAATCATGTTCTTTACGATATGTTCGATCAATGTCCCGGAGCGTAATTTTTCCTGTTTCCAACGCTTTTAACAACGCCCCAACAACGATGACCGGTATGATGCGCAATTGGTTGCCTTGCGCCATTCGTATATAGATATTTTCTGCGTTTATTTTTTCTATTGTTAGTGATCTGCCCCCTTCACCGAGAACAACACCTTGCTTTATCTTCATCCGTTAACCGACGTTAGGCCAATAACAGGTAAGAGTATAGAAAAAAATAGCTGAAACATACACGTTTATTAATGCGTGATCAAGATTACTCACACAAGGT
>NZ_JAHHPR010000111.1:0-1322 GCF_024606255.1 Endozoicomonas sp. SESOKO3 | reverse complement strand
TCTCCACTCTTATTAGAGAAGGCGAAACACTGAGGCTGGTAGGCAACCTGCCCTACAATATATCCACTCCCCTGATTTTCCACCTGCTAGAGTTTCAGGGACAGATCAGCGACATGTATTTCATGTTACAGAAAGAGGTTGTGGAAAGACTTGCAGCCCAGCCCGGTGAAAAGCACTATGGGCGACTGGGCATCATGGCTCAATACTACTGCAAGGTGAACAACCTGTTTGTTGTGGGCCCTGGCTGTTTCAAACCTGCCCCCAAAGTTGACTCAGCTATTGTTCGGCTTGAGCCTCATAGAGATTTACCTTACCCGGCAGATGACGTAAAACTGCTGGAAAGGGTGGTTCGGGAAGCTTTCCAGCAACGCCGCAAAACTATGCGAAACACTCTGAAAAAGCTAATCTCTGCCGATAAACTGACTGAGCTGGGTATCGACCCTGCGAGTCGTCCGGAAACGGTGACTCTGCCAGAATTTGTTGCTATCGCCAATTATCTGCATTCAGCTGCCATGAGCGACTGACATCATTTTTCGTCAGCCTCGGGGATGAAAATTTTTCCAATGTAAGAAAGCTGCCGTTACATGATAAACGACCAGACGACTTGCATGCTCGCTATCCACTGAGTTACTACTATTAGCAGGGAAATGCAGTTTTCATCACTGTGGAGAACGCAGTCTCCACCCGGTCAACGGAGAAAAGGATATTTCTCCAAGCCGGTCACAAACTGTTACTGAGCCAGGCAGCGAATCAGAAAAAGCTTTTGTGCATTTCAATCAAGCATTCCCGATTTAGTCTTAAAACCACGAACCTTCAAAGACCTTTGCTATAAATGGCTATCACACGTTTAAAGGTTCAGGAGATTATTGTTAATGACCGTGTACGCCGTAGGTGATATCCAGGGATGCTACGAGCCTCTCAGACATCTGTGTCAGATAAGCTGCGGTCAGTTTCAGTTTGGCTCGACGGGTATAAGCTTCTTCCATAGAGTTGATGGAATCTGATTTGAATAGAAACTGAAGAAACTCTTGATAGTTTTCTCCCTGAAGGGCTTTCTCAAGTTTGCTTGCATACAGGCAGGCCTGCTTCAGGGTCCAGATCGGAGGGATTCCAGCATGTACCATTGTGACTTTGCGTTTTTTATCATAGTGAATCAGTGGGCGGTGCCTTAGCCAGTCAATCAATGAGTCTCTGTCAGGAGCGCTGAGCAGTGGGGCTAATGTATCTTTCTTTTTGGATCGACGAACTCGTGCAGCAACCGCCAGCAAGTGCAAAAAACCCACTCATCCTCAGGACTTTTGTCACCTTTTTCTGATTTTGTC
>NZ_JAHHPR010000110.1:0-1372 GCF_024606255.1 Endozoicomonas sp. SESOKO3 | reverse complement strand
GAATATCTCCTGATTGGAAAAATCTTTACGGAATGGCACCGGTTAAAAGTAACGGCTGTTACGTTTTTGTAACGCCTTCGGGGTACTGTGGGCATCCTGTAAAAAGAGAATCTCGATATAGCCGGTGTGTTCAGCTCTGGTATACTCCCTATATAAGCCCCAATGCGAGGAATAAAAAATGGAACGCAAATCTACCGTTTTAGCGTCAAGGCCGACACAGGTTGGCAGCGGCATTGAAATCAATAGTGTTTTGCGCAACACCTACCTGTTGCTAGGTATGACACTGCTGTTCAGTGCTTTTACTGCGGGTGTGGCTATGGCACTGGAAATCAGTCGTATCACTGCCCTGGTGCTCAGCTTGGTAGGTTTTGGTCTGATTTTTGTTGTCAATAAAACCGCTGACTCAGGCAAAGGTCTGGTGGCTGTTTTTGCTTTCACCGGCGTTCTGGGTGCTGCCCTTGGGCCTATGCTGAACTTCTATCTGGCACTGCCTAATGGTCCTTCTCTGGTGATGCAGGCGCTGGGCGGAACAGCCGTTGTGTTCTTTGCCCTCTCAGCCTACGTGCTGGTTACCCGCAAGGACTTCTCATTTATGGGAGGCTTCCTGATGGTGGGCCTGATTGTGGCCGTGATTGCCAGTATCGCCCTGATCTTCTTCCAGATCCCGGCGGCATCCATGGCTCTGTCTGCTGCTATTGTGCTGTTGATGTCCGGCTTCATCCTGTTTGACACCAGCCGTATCATCCACGGCGGCGAAACCAACTACATCCGCGCTACCGTCTCTCTCTACCTGAATATCTACAACCTGTTTACTGCTCTGCTCTCTCTGCTGGGCATGTCTGACGACTAAGTATTCAGTAATTTATGAAAATACCTCGGTATTCCCGGGGTATTTTTTTTGCACCAGTGACGGTTATAGAAACTTTTTGTAGACGGGAGTCTGTGAATGAAATATGCACTGGCTGTCTACGGTGCTTCCGGTACCGGGCAGTCTTCTCTGACAGCACTTTCTTTTGCCAGGGCCTTGCTGGCTGCGGGCCATGAGATCATTCGAGTCTTTTTTTATCAGGATGGAGTGCACAATGCTTCCAGCCTGGTTTCACCGCCACAGGATGAGGTGAATCTGCCGGAGCAATGGCAAAAGCTGATCACAGAGCAGGGTATTGATGCGGTAGTCTGCATCGCAGCGGCTCTTCGCAGAGGTGTGGTGAATACTGAAGAAGCTGAAAGATATGAACTGCCAGCCAGCAATTTCAGGGAGGGGTATGAACTCTCGGGATTAGGTCAGTTACTCGAAGCGACCGTTGAAGCTGATCGTCTGGTGACTTTTGGAGACTGAGCATGAGTCAATCTATTTGCATTATTTCAACTC
>NZ_JAHHPR010000012.1:0-2156 GCF_024606255.1 Endozoicomonas sp. SESOKO3 | reverse complement strand
GCTCAAAGACCATGCTGCCAGACGGGCAGGTATCAGCGAATGCGTTCAGGCCCTGGTCATACCAGTGGAAGATTAATTCCTGTCCAGTGCCTTCTATGTAAGGAACATGAATTTTGATGGTCTCGGTCTGGCCAATTCGATCGAGTCGTCCGATACGCTGTTCCAGCAGATCCGGGTGAGCGGGCAAATCGAAGAGCACCAGGTGGTGGGCAAACTGGAAGTTTCGACCTTCACTGCCAATTTCGGAGCAGACCAGAACCTGGGCGCCGTATTCTTCATCAGCAAACCACGCAGCTGCACGATCTCGTTCCACGATCGTCATGTTCTCATGGAACACTGCCGTGGGTATGCCTGACAGAATTCTGAGGGCGTCCTCGAGGTCCAGAGCGGTATTGGCGTTGGCACAGATCACCAGCACTTTCTGCTTTTTGAGCAGTTTTAGCAGGTTAATCAGCCAGTCTATGCGTGGGTCGACTTTCCACCAGGGGTCCATGTCGTTAACACGGATATGGGACTGGTAAGCCAGTTCAGGATAGAGCGAACCGCGGACTTCAGTTTCTTCTTCCTGGGCAATCTGATAAAGCTCAGGCAGTTTCTGGGCGTAGCCCTGTACGACACGACCGGGGAATCCACCTACGGCTGCACGGGTATTTCTGAACAACACCCGGCCAGTACCATGGCGGTCCAGCAGAGTTTTTAGCAGTTGTTCACGAGCTGCTTCTTTTTGCTCATCAGAGCCATCATTGATCAGGTCGATCAGTGGTTGGCAGTCCTGGCCGAGGAAACCGGCAAGCTCAATGCAAAAATGAATGAGTACCTCCACAATGGTCGGGATCGCCTGCTGGAAATCAACTCCCGTGGCACTCTTTCCAGTGAAGACCTGATAAACGACATCGAAGCACAGGAAGAACCCAGACAGCTCAAGCGCTATATGGAAAAGCTGTTTGAAGGATTTGGCGTCGATTCAGAAGATCATTCCAAGCATTGCCTCGTTGTACGTCCTGGCAGCCATATGGTGACATCCTTCCCAGGTCTTCCGGCTGACGGCATTACCGTCACCTTTGATCGGGAGTTGGCCCTTTCCCGGGAAGATATGCATTTTCTCACCTGGGAGCACCCCATGGTTCGTGAAAGCATGGACATGCTGCTCACCAGTGAGATGGGCAACACTTCGGTCGCTCTGCTGAAAAACAAAGCGCTGAAACCCGGCACAATGTTGCTGGAAGCGATCTATGTCGTCGGTGCTACGGGAGAGAAAAAACTGCAACTGGATCGATACCTGCCCGCGACACCGATTCGCTGCCTGATCGACCCTGGCATGAACAACCTATCAGAAAAAGTTGCCTTCGATACCCTCAATGCCCAGCTTCAGCCCATTAAGAAAGGGATGGCAAAAAAACTGGTGAAAGCGCAACGGGAACCGATTCTGACCATGTTGGCCAAAGCAGAGCAAGCAGCGAAGGAACAGGTTAATCCCATTGTGACCGAAGCCTGCAAAAACCTGCTAAGCCATGTTACGGAAGAGATCAAGCGACTGGCTGCCCTGAAAGCAGTGAACCCGAACGTGCGTGATGAAGAGATCGAACACCTCAAACTGCGTGCCGCAATGGGTCATCAATGCCTTCAGAAAGCGATGCTCAGGCTGGATGGTTTGCGGTTGATGATTGCGGGTTAACAATCTGTTCTGACCCACCCATGAAGAAATGCAGCTATCCAGCTGCATTTCTTTTTAGGTATATATCTACTTCCAAAACAATTGAATCACAGAGGCAACATTGGTACTCAGTTATTTCATCAGATCGTGGCAACTACTTTTGATAAAAACCCACCTCACCTTCAGGCCGGGTCTTAAATCGGCGATGCAGCCACATATACTGATCCGGTTTTTTCCTGACCTGCTCTTCTACAAATTGATTGACCCGGATCGCATCCTGCAGATCATCGCCCCGGGGAAAGTCCTTCCAGGCCTCAAACACCTCAAGGACATAGCCCCGGGAACCCGGTTTTCGGGTGACCACCATAGGCACGACCCTGGCCTTACCCATTTTGGTCATTCTTGAAGTGCCAGTCACTGATGCCGCCTGCATACCAAAAAAAGGGGCAAAAACACTTTGTTTGGGACCATAATCCTGATCAGGTGAGTACCAGACGGTTTT
>NZ_JAHHPR010000109.1:0-1473 GCF_024606255.1 Endozoicomonas sp. SESOKO3 | reverse complement strand
GACGAAAAGCATCACAATACCATTGACAAGACCGTGATGGTTCTGCAGGACATTGTTAACAAGTGCCGGGCATCGTTAGCCGCCGACGTGCCGTCTATTGCAGAACTGCCAGCCATCAAGACTCCCCTGCCTGCACCGAGCTTCCCTGCACGAGTCAGTTCAAGAACCGGCCAAGGCGGTGATGCGAAAGTACAGCTGGCTGAATTCAGCCACGGTTTTGCCAAACTGACAGGCCAGAGCGTCAGTTATTTGAGTCAGGAACAGCTGAAGGCCGCACACCTGAGCGACCAACCGGTACAGGCAGTTGAACTCGAATCGGCCGTCTGTGAAGGCGGCAGTATTCTGTTTTCTCCTCCGAACCTGCCTGAAGCCCTGAGTTTTGAAAATCAACTGACCCTCACCTTTCCCGGACACAGTAAAGCGGTGGTTGAAGCATTGTTCAGGGAACTGGCAGAGTTGGGCATTGGTGGGGAGCGACCAGCTACCGCCGACCTGGAGGAGCAATGGCTGGACGCTCTGGCTGAATACCACGGCTGCCTTGGTGATATGAATCGTGCCGTGGCAGCGGATATCAATACGCCAGTAAACACCTGCAAAAAAGCGTTTCTTAAAGAATTGCTGAACTTCAATGACGAACAATTGCTCGATTGGGAAATCCATTGTCGTATTCGCGCAGGACGTCTGGTGTATTACCGCCCGGGGCTGCCCCATGGCATTGAGGACAACCCCGTCAGGCAGTTCTGCCCCGGGCACGAGTTAAACTTTTGTGCAGAGCGGCAACAGACCAGTGAACAGATTGTGATCAGCCTGAATAATGAAGCGGCTCTGAACTCCTTTGAACGACGAACTCAGATCGGGATAAAACCGCTTTGGCATATCACTGCCGAGGCTTCGGCACGCAGGATGAAATGCGACACCGAATATACATTTTCCCGAATCACGGAGGGGCTGGCGGATCATTCCAGGCATATAAATGATAGGGTCATGCACATGCGTTTGACTTCTGCAACACTGGGCCGTATGGATGCACAAATTTATAGAAACAACAGCCAATATACGGGGGATTACTTTGGTTTGGAGGCCTTCGCCCGTAATGAGAAAATCATTGCGCAGTCAACCGATGACTATCAAAGTGTGATTCAGCACGAGGAGTCACAGGAAACCCGTTTTTCCAAACCTTTATCTTTGCTTGACGAGCTGAACAAAATTGAGATCAGTTCTCCCGAAAAACAGCGGCAATTGCTCGGTACACTAAAGCAACGCTTCAGCCACTGGCCCGACGGGCGCCCGCTGGAACTGCTTTTTCAGCAGTCCTGTTCCCATGAGTCAACCCGTCAAGACAGCAAGGTTAACAAAGAAATCGAAGGACTCGTCAAGTACTGTGGTGAAGAGTGCAGAAAGTTGCTGCTTGAGCAAAACCCACATCTCTGGGAGGGCAAGCTGGATTCCCTGGATGGTCTTAAGCTGAACGGG
>NZ_JAHHPR010000108.1:0-6395 GCF_024606255.1 Endozoicomonas sp. SESOKO3 | reverse complement strand
GTCAATATTAGGGTAATCTATGGAGGCAGGGGTGAACACTTATGTACGATAGCGCTCAAGTTGACATCTGTGATCGGCTTTACACCGCAGAACAAGTACGTCGGCTGGATGATACGGCAATCAATGATTTTCAGATCAATGGCTTTGAACTGATGAATCGGGCTGCCCGTGCGGCTTTTCGCTCTTTGATAAATCATTGGCCAGACCTTCTTCACGGCAAACGGCTTCGGGTCTTCTGCGGTGGCGGGAATAATGGCGGCGATGGTTATCTGGTGGCCATGCTGGCAGCCAAACGGGGTGGGGCGGCTTCAGTGACTTTCCTGTCCTCGCCGGAAAAACTGTCAGGAGATGCCCTGCTAGCCTACCAAACCTGCATAGCAGCAGGTGTTGATGTTGAGCCTTACACACCAGAGACGCCACTGACCGGCGACGTTTTCGTGGATGCCCTGCTGGGAACGGGGCTGGGAAGAGACGTTGAGGGACACTATCGAGACGTTGTGACTCGAATCAATGAATCGGGCCGACCTGTTCTGGCTGTTGATATTCCTTCCGGTCTTTGCGCCGATAAAGGCGCTGCTCTGGGCGTTGCTATAAAAGCGGATGTGACCGTGACATTCATTGGTATGAAACTGGGGCTGAGTTCTGGCAGAGGAAAAGAGCTGTCCGGACAAGTTGAGTTTGCTGATCTGGAAGTGCCGGAAGCGGTTTATGAGGCTGTACCCTACGAAGCTCTGAGATTGTCAGAAGACAGGCTGAGTCGCTGGGTTCAGCCCCGGTCCAGAGATTCACACAAAGGCGACCATGGACATGTTATGGTGGTGGCCGGGAACCATGGTATGCCCGGAGCAGCGATTATGTCGGCAGAAGCTGCATTATGTTGTGGTGCGGGTCGGGTCACAGTGGCCACTCGTCGGGAACATCTCCTGGCCCTGGCAGCCCGTCGTCCAGAGTTAATGGCATCGGCTGTTTCAGGAGCGGAAGATCTTCGTTCGCTCATGGAAGGGAAAAATCTTGTGGTGGTGGGACCCGGTCTGGGAAAAGATCCGTGGGCCCGGGAGCTACTGACAGAAGTACTGCAAGCCGAGTGTCCTGTGGTGGTCGATGCCGATGGCCTCAATATTATTTCGGAAGATCCGGCGTTGCTTAAATATCGAAAGTACCCGATGATTCTCACACCTCATACCGGTGAAGCGGCGAGACTGCTGGAGACCCGAAGTTCAACCATTAGTGCTGATCGGGTTAAGGCTGCGAAAGAACTATTTAAGCGTTTCGGCGCGGTGGTCGTTCTAAAGGGGGCGGGTACACTTGTATACGACGGAAAAACCCTGAACCTCTGTTCTGATGGTAATCCGGGAATGGCTGTAGCGGGTATGGGGGATGTACTCAGTGGCGTGATTGCTGCACTGGCCGCTCAAGGGCTGGAGACCCATGCTGCTGCAGCTTTGGGGGTCTGGTTACATGCGACAGGTGCAGACCATTTAGCAGAGCTTCAGGGCGAAAGAGGGATCCTGGCGCTGGAAACCGTGCCTTACATAAGAAGTCAACTGAATAAAATAGCAAAACAGCCTTGAGCTATAGAAACAACAAACAATGAACGGGTGCACGTACCCGTCTACGTCAAGATAATAGTGAGTGTATGGAAGGCAGGATTGAGCTGCTGATTGATAATGAGCAGGAAATGGTTCAGCTGGGCAAGCAGCTGGCTGAAGTAAGCGGCGGTCACGCCGTCATTTATCTGGTGGGAAACCTGGGGGCCGGGAAAACCACTTTATGCCGGGGTATTCTGCATAGTCTTGGTCATCAGGGGGCGGTTAAAAGCCCGACTTATACTCTGGTCGAGCCCTATAGCATTGAAGGTCAACAGGTTTATCATTTTGATCTGTACCGCCTGGCTGATCCTGAAGAGCTTGAGTTTATCGGAGGGCGGGATTATTTTGAAGAAGACTGTCTGTGTCTGATCGAGTGGCCCTGCAAAGGTGAGGGGGCTCTGCCAGAGGCCGATCTGGAAGTACAACTGGATTACAACCTGCCCGGACGCAAGGCCCTGGTCAAAGCAGGGACCGAACGCGGGCAGGGTCTGTTGAGAAAACTGCAGGGACGGCAGGAGGGAGAATGTCGTCAAGGATAAGGAAGTTCTTTATTGCTGCTTTGCTGATGTTACCTCTGCCATTGTCGGCAGCCCAGGTCAATGATATTCGTGTCTGGCGTTCTCCTGATAAAACCCGTCTGGTCTTCGATGTCTCCAGTGAAGTGGCTCACTCGCAGTTCTTTCTGGACAACCCCCGAAGGCTGGTGCTGGATATTCGTGGCACTCAAAAAACTAAAAATGTAGCCAGTCCCCGTCTCGGTACCACCCCTATAAACAAGATTCGCTATGGTGTCAGAAATAAGAAAGACCTGCGCATTGTTTTGGACCTGAAAAATAAGGTCACCAGCAAAAGCTTCCTGCTTAAGCCCAATGCCACATACGGCTATCGTCTTGTGGTGGACCTCTTTGATGATTCGACAAAAACAGCAGGGCCGGTAAAAGAGCCCACTAAAACTCCCTCTGCAAGAGATATTGTTGTGGCAATTGATGCCGGCCATGGTGGCGAAGATCCGGGGGCACTGGCCTATGGTGGGGGGCATGAAAAAGTCGTCACGCTGAACATTTCCAAAGATCTTGCTGCGCTGTTGAAAAAAGAGCCCGGCTTCGAGCCTGTTCTGGTGAGAACCGGAGACTACTACATTCCTCTGCGTGAACGTGCTGTTATCGCTCGTAAAGCTGGAGCCGATCTGTTCATATCCATTCATGCTGATGCTTTTACCGATCCCCGTGCTAATGGTGCCTCGGTGTATGCCCTGTCCAGGGGGGGAGCGACCTCGGAGACTGCCCGCTGGCTTGCTCACAGGGCAAACTCGTCAGATCTGATTGGTGGTGAAGGGGGCATATCCCTGGGCGACAAAGACGATATTCTGGCGGGTGTTTTGCTGGATCTCTCTATGACCTCAACGCTGTCTTCCAGTCTGGAAGTCGGTGACAGGGTGCTAAAGCATATTGGTACGATTAACAGGTTGCACAAGGAGCAAGTGGAGCAGGCTGCATTTGTTGTTCTGAAGTCTCCCGATATTCCCTCTATCCTGGTGGAAACAGGCTTTATCTCCAACCCTAAAGAAGGGCGTAAACTGAAAACCCGAAACCATCAGCGTGCCATGGCCCGACAGATATACAAAGGAGTAAAAGGCTACTTTGTGAACAAACCTCCGCCCGGTACTCTGGTCTCCAGGCTTAAGGCTGAGGGTAAAATAGATACACGCCCGGACCAGTATGTGATTCAGGCCGGTGATACTTTGTCAGAGATTGCCAGTCGTTTTGATATCAGTCTGAGTTCATTGAAAACAGCCAATAATATCAGCCGGTCAGATACGATCAGAACTGGACAGATGTTGGTTATTCCCAACTAAAAGACACCTGAAGAGAATGTCAGTCATGCTGACAGGCTAGTCAGTTCCTTCCCGGGCTTTTTCCCATAAAGTGTCATTATGTGAAAAATCCCGGGGGGAACCGGTTATGCATTTGAGGGCGTTAGTTCACTCATTACCCACCCATCTGAACCAGTCATCATCCAATGACCTGTCGAACCGTGGTCAGGATAACCTTTTTAATGAGAACAACCGGGTCAATCGGCCTGGGTATCGGGTTTTCAGCGATACCTTTACCAAGCTGGATAGTCGGTCCATTGCCGAGTTTGAAAATCTGGCGTTTTCTCCCCCCGGCCTTGAGGAGCCTAAAGTCGATCTGTCAGATTTGCTGGAATCCTATGAGGTGATTACAGAGTACCCTGTTATTGATTTGGTCGTCAGAGGGGGGGCTGGACCTTCTGCACCCCGGTCTGTTGCTATCGGGCAACGTTTATTGATGCCTGAGCAGATTTGGAAGCAGAAAGAAGTACAAAGGGAGCTGGAAGCTCAGGAAAAAAAGCGCGGGCTGGCCGGCGAACCGGAAGTTCTGGCAGAACAGATAACAGAACAAAAAGAGCCGGAAGAAGCTCCAGTGATTGATACGCTGACCGGTATGCCTGTGAGAGAGCTTGAAAATAAAGTGTGGGAGTTTCTGTTCAAAGTAGTCGATACTCTGTCTCCGGCAGCAGGCAAAGTTAAGGGAGTCGTAACCGATGTTGTCTCAGAGGAGAAGGTAGAACAGCTAAAGACAGGTCTTAAGAGCGTTCTGAAAAATCAGGTTGATTATGAAGTCAACGAAAACATTGGACGGCGTATCCTGCAGATAGCGCAGATTTGTGGTTCTACCGGTCCATTATTGCCAGCATTGACACTGCTGGGGTACTCCACTCCGGGTTATCAGTTTATTCCGGCAATGCTGGCACTCTGGCGACTCAAGGATTTCAGGGAAGAGATTTCTGCGCTGTATTACGACCACAATGCCACACCTGCGCTGGTGGATCTTACCATTAGTTGGGTGCCAACTTTAGCGTTCAGTCTTTCAGGATTCTAACCACTTGGCAAAAGTTGATGGAGACTGATAGTCTTTCTGGCAATAAAACCGGACTGATTGACCTACCTCTATGAAACCTATCCGTTTACTCGATACCCGCCTTGCTAACCAGATTGCTGCCGGTGAGGTGGTTGAACGTCCTGCATCGGTTGTTAAAGAACTGCTGGAAAACAGTCTTGATGCCGGCGCAAAACGAGTGAATGTCGAAGTAGAAAGTGGTGGTGTCAAATTAATCCGTATTCGTGATGACGGACATGGCATTGCCAAAGATGATCTGGCATTAGCCCTGTCGAGACATGCAACCAGTAAGATTTCTGAACTGGAAGACCTGGAAGGTGTCGGCACCCTGGGCTTTCGTGGTGAAGCTCTGGCATCCATTAGTTCGGTTTCACGCTTAACATTAACGTCTCATGTTGATGGTCAGGAGTCGGGCTGGCAGGTTCGTTCGGAAGGGCGTGATATGGAAGCTGTTTTAAATCCAGCGCCCCACCCCGTGGGTACGACAATTGAAGTCAAGGATCTGTTTTTTAATACACCTGCGCGGCGGAAATTCCTGCGGACAGAAAAAACAGAGTTTTCCCATCTCGAAGAAGTCGTAAAACGTTTGGCCTTGTCCCGGTTTGATGTAGGGTTTGGCCTGAGGCATAACCAGCGCAGTATTCATCAACTAAGACCCTGCAGCACACAAGCTGAGAAAGATCGCCGGGTAGCGTCCCTGTGTGGACCAAAGTTTATTGAAAACTCGGTGATTGTTGATGTCGAGGTTTCAAATCTAAAGCTTTGGGGATGGGTAGGATTACCAACGTTTTCCCGTTCCAGCGCTGATCTTCAGTACTTCTTTGTTAACGGCCGGGTAATCAGAGATAAACTGGTCGCACATGCTGTTCGTCAAGCCTATCGTGATGTGCTTTATGGGGGTAGACATCCAACCTTTGTCTTGTATCTTGAGCTTGATCCGGCGCAGGTGGATGTTAACGTTCACCCAACCAAGCACGAGGTCCGATTCAGGGATGGTCGAACAGTCCATAACTTCCTGTTCAGTACGTTGCATCGTGCTCTGGGACAAGTGTCTCCAGAAGATCAACTGCCTTCAGCGGCTCTGTCTTTACAGCCCAAAAGCCAAGCCTCAGGTATTGAAGGAGGCGAATTCAAGAGTCAGGAAAGTATGAAACTGTCCCCGGCTCCAGCCAGTCCCTCCTTTTCTTATAGTGCAGCTTCCGGGCAGCCGTCAGCGTTTTCAGGTGCAAGACAAGCAAGAGAAACACCTCTGCCAGATCAAATTCAGAAGCAGATTCAGGCATACGGTGAGCTTTATGCTTCAGGTGCCACGGAGCGAAGCTCTCTTCAGGAAGATCAGCCCTCAGCCATCAATGATACTCCAGCCGAACAGTCTACCTCCGTAAATCTGCCAGAACAGACGGCAGATATCCCACCCCTGGGCTATGCCATAGCACAACTGAAAGGTATTTATATTCTCTCTGAGAACGAGCAGGGGATGATTCTGGTCGACATGCATGCTGCTCACGAACGCATTACTTATGAACGGATGAAAATTTCCTGGCATGCCGATGGTATTAAAGCCCAGCCTCTGTTGGTACCAAAATCAATTGCTGTCAGTGATCGTGAGGCGACCTGTGCCGAAGAAAATTATGAGTACTTCAAACAGCTTGGATTGGCGCTTGAGCGAATGGGACCAGAAACACTTTTGGTGCGTCAGTTGCCGGTTATGCTTCACAATGCTGATGTAGAAAAGCTGGTCCGTGATGTGCTTTCAGATCTGATACAGCACGGTGACAGTGATCGTGTGGAAAGTCAGATGAATGAGGTACTGGCCACCATGGCCTGTCATGGTTCAGTACGAGCTAATCGTCGTCTTTCAACCGAAGAAATGAATGCTCTGCTC
>NZ_JAHHPR010000107.1:0-3946 GCF_024606255.1 Endozoicomonas sp. SESOKO3 | reverse complement strand
GTCTTGTAGTACATCTTCCAATTCCGAAAGCGTGGTTATCGGATGGCCTGATACTGAGATGTGTTCCAGTTCTTTTTCGAAATCTGCAAGTCTGTAGAGCCTGAGCTGACGATGTTCTATCAGTTCCTGGCGGTCTTCTAATGTGCTGTCTTCATTCAGTTCAAGGCCAAGAACCGTCGCCATAGCTTCCTGCCTGAGTTTGACGAACGTTTCTTCCTTGGCGGCGTGAGTATTCAGTGTCTGAATTCTCTGAATCAGACGTTTTTGCTGGGTCTCAATATCTTCATTGTCATCAAAGTTCTGAATGTTTAAATGTTTGGCAATGCTTGCAAATCGAGCTTTGGTTGCAGCTATTTTTTCAGCGCCTGTTTTGATGCTCTGTTGCCGAAGGTAATCCTGGTCGACCTGATCTATCTGCTGCCTTAAGTGCTGCCGAATGAGGTCTTGACGGTATGCCATTTGCTCTTCGTCACCCGGAACCAGACCCAGCTGAACTTCAAGGTTAGCCAGTCTATTTCGTATTACCCCTTCGATGAGTTCTGTTTGTTGTTGCAGGTGCTGTTGCAGGTGCTGTTCAATGGACTGAAAGCGAGCTTCCAGATCGTTTTCATTGTTGGGAAAGATGTTGTACTGGCCTTCAACGGCCGCCAGTTTTTCTATTACAGCTTTTTTCCGGGACTTTCCCGATCTTTTGATTTTATGAATGTTCTTTCTGATGAGTCTGGCTTGTTCTTCAAATGGCTCGGTCACAACCCAGTTGCTAATACCAAGCCCTTCTGCCAGTTGAACGTAGTAATCGGTTATGGTCTTTTCTATAGGATCACGAACTTCTCGTCTCAGCGCTGGAGTTCGATCAAGTTCCTGCTGAAGTTCCTGTAGCCAGTTTTTCTGTTTTTTCAGCTTTTGTAAATGCTGAAGATGTTGCTCTCCGAGCTGTTCAATGACAATCAGTCTATTCCAGATTGCCTCATCGGTTAATTTTTCCTTCTGTTGCAGATGCCGTTGAATGGACTGAAAGCGGGCATCCAGATCGTTTTCATTGTCTGGAGCAATACCGAGCTGGACTTCAATAGCGGCGAGGTTTGTTTTTACAGCTTCTTCCTCAGGCTGTTTTGTTGCGGCAACGGCTCTGAAGATTTCATTAAGTTTCCCTGTGATGCGTCTGGCTTGCTCTTTTTGTGGCTGGGTGTCATCCCAGTTAACAATACCAAGCTCTTTTGCAAATTGAGCGTTGTAATGATTACTGGCTTCTTTTCTGGCATCACGAACTTGTTGTTCCAGCTCTGGAATTCGTTTGACTTCCCGCTGAAGTTTCCGTTCCTGGTTTTTCAGATCTTCCAGTTTGACACGAACCTCTGCAAGCTCACCCTCAATGTTCTGATAGTGTCGTTGCGTTGTCAGTTGTTCCTCATCATTGGGGTTGGCTTTATCCATTTCGAGATGGTAAAGCTTTTTGAGCTGGGCGAGTCGTACTTCTTTCGTCTGTAGCTCCTTTTGTCTGCTTTCCCTCTCAAGTATTTGCCTGGTCATGTCGGCAACGATTTTGCTGGCAAACTCTTCGTCGTAGTCAAAAGCATTGGCCGCCTCGCCGTTGACAATGGACATAAATTCTTTGAGAAAATGCTCGTTAGTCAGAAGATTTCTCAGTGCGGGTTTGAAGCCGAAATGTTTTGCGAGTTGAACCTGAATCCAGGGTGACGTGATAATCGACTCGGCAACTTTGATGTGTCTTATTGCAAGTTGAAATTCATCTGCCGCGTCCGGGGTGGCGCTACTCAATGCCTGCTGGAGAGATTCATAGTCTGCAAGCATCATCAGTTGATCTTCGTCAAGCTCAGCATTGGGATGAGCGGCCAGCTGATTGGCAAACTGATCCAACAGCTCCATCTGCCTGCTGCGAATGACGTACTGGTAGCTTTTGACCTTATATTTGTTAACTCGTGTTGCTGCTGCGGGGGTGCGGTTGTTAAGCCAGGCTTTTACCCAGAGTTTATAGAGGTTTTCTACGAAAGCGATGTCATGCGGATTCTGCTTCTGACCATGGAAAACAATAACCTCCCCCGGAGCTTCTGATACTTCCAGCTTTGGATAACCCGGAGGCACAGGGTAGACCTCTGTATCATCCTCGGCGTGTACAACATAGCCAACGGGTTTGCTGTATGCCAACAGGTCATTAAGAGCCTGCTGTTGTAAATCCTCTCCCAGGACATGAACCTGGATGTAAGCCGAGGCAGCGGCTGTCAGGAGAACCTCATCATTGACAAAGAGTGATTGACCCAGACTTTGCAGTTCAGGGGGCTGATCGCCCGCAGCGATAAGACGCATAAAGGTACGTCCATTCACCTCTACTTTTTCTACTTCAATGCTGGCAAGGGCAACATAGTGATCACTTCTGCCGAGGCTTCCTGCTCTGTCGTCGACACCTTCCAGCAAAAAAGCCAGTTGTAAGGGGGTGGCGATTTTCGTTGACGGTTCCAATGATGGGACGCAACCCAATTGAGCACGAACAGCCGCAATTGAATCCGGGTCGGTCATTCCGCCTCTGACTTCAATGTGCAGTGCCTTTTTGTCCAGATTATGGGTGAACCTGAAGACGCCTTCATCACCCACCTTCAGGACTTTGGTGTATTTCTGAGCAAGGTTATTCTTGCCTGTTTCAAACTGATCAACACTGTAAACACCACCATCAACACCAGAAAGAACTGCTGTAAAGCTCAGAGAAGGAGGGACATAGTCCGTATTTCTTTGAGACTGGTCAGGGTAAGAGGTGGTAAAAGAGTTGGGTATTGGCTGTTGGTCATCACCTAAAGTTGGCTGAACCATGACTTCACTCCGGATAAACTCCGCATGGCCGTCGCTCTGAATATCAATAGATTTTGTCTGAAGCCTGCGATCGGCCTGTGCCTGTGTACCCATCATGGAGGAGCTGATTGCAACGGCCACGGCAAGACTTAATGCATTGGGGCAAGCATTTGTCATTCTACTACCTCGGAGCTGAAAACTTTTATTACCGTGAAAAGTGATTTCCACACCAGGCGAAGAAGCGGCTGTCAATCGCTCATGGCTGTTAGTCGCGTTTTTTCAGGGAAGGAATACATTCATTCATACCTTCTCTCAGGTGGCTGATTGGTTGCCTGATCAGAAAGAAGCCAGTATGTATTCCTTTATACTGGCTTCTTTTGGATAGCTATGGTGGAATCGTCTACCGGTTTCTAATATCAGAGTTCGTTGTGGGTATTCATAATGTCACCCCAATCTTCATCAAAGTCGAACGACTCCGGATCAGCCTGTTTTGGTTGCACGGCTGCAGAGGGGGGCAGAGGCGCTGAAGTTGTTGTCGCTGAAGTTGAAGTGGGTAATGGTTGGGGTTCAATGTCCTCCCATATCTCGTCTTCCTCAAAGTCATCCACTTTTGCGGTTGGCGTTACTTCGGGCACTGTCAATGAAGTCGCCGTTGTGGATTTGGGGGCAGCCGTTACACCCGGGGTCGCCAAGGGTATCTGACTGGTCACGGATGCCTCACCAGCCGAAGAAGTTAGCGTTTTAGCAACAGGTGTCATCGCCACTTCCGGGGGGGTGGCAGTCGGAGTGGTGACTGCGAACTCAAGGTGAAACGTCATACTTGGAGTTATTATCGGTGTTTCATTGGTCACAGATTTGAAAATACCGGTTGTTGCCGATTCCGTGGTTGCTTCACTGACGTTTTCCCATTCATCCCAATCCAACTTCCCCCTCTTCTCATCAGTATCAAGCAGATCGCCTGAAGCTGAAGGTAAAAAGCTTGATTGAGGAGCATTTTTCTCATGATGGACAGGCACTTTCTTGTCACTGCCCTCCTGCCATTCGTAAAAGGCGCCTAAGGTGTAAGAGTAAGGAACACTTTCTGCGTGGGAGAATGACCATTTAGGCACATTTTCCCTGAAGTATCTCTCCCAGCCATTTTCAT
>NZ_JAHHPR010000106.1:0-1946 GCF_024606255.1 Endozoicomonas sp. SESOKO3 | reverse complement strand
GTGTCTGGCATGTGCTAATAAGAACTTGCTTCCCTTCTTTATTTTTTGTGCCCATTGGTTCTCGAAAAAAGTCTCTTTATTCATAAAATTAAGAGCTAATTTTTTACGAATGAACGAGTAAATCTGATAATCAACAACTCTATAACTTTTATCAAAACCGCACATTGTCTTCAGTATATCCCTATTTAGTCCTGTGTAATCATCTAAATCAAGGCAAAGACTCCCTATGCCATCACTAGCGGATTCCTGCATAGGAATACCTCGTAGGTTATAGCCTATATAAGTTGCAATGCCTACTACAAAACCTCTGTAAAATAACCTTCCAGTCGCTTCATTCACATACCCTCCTGAGCCTTTTAATTTAGCTTTACGCTTGGTTTTTTTCCCGGTTAACTGATCATTTTCATCTAATCGGTGGCTAAAAGCCTCAATCGACTTTTTTAAATTTTTCGAGGCTTCATTATAGTCTCCAAGGAGTTTTTTATGCCGTTTTTTATATTCTGAAACTTCATTTTGAAGCCATTCATTATCTGCCTGCAAATCGGTATACTTGGTATCTGATACTTCCAATTTTCGTTTAATATCGAGTACTTCAAGATCAAGCTGACTAATTTTCTCTTTATACCCATCAATTTCCTCACTCTTATCTTGGGCTTGATCTTGCTTTATTTTTTTTAGTTGTTGCTCCAGACTTTTTAGTTCCTTATCAAGACTTACATTTTTTTCCTCATAGCTTTTAGCCAGCTTATTTAATGACGCAATTTTTTCACCCATTCTCTTATTAGCAGACCGCCTGTCAGCTATCTCTTTATCTTTCCTCGACAGCTTTTTCTCAAATTCATGAAAAAATTGGTTTCGTTGCTCTTCCTTTTTGGCAAGGCTGATTTCATTAGCTTTTAAAGCATCCAAAACTTTTTGTTTCGAAAGCATTAACTCTTGTTCCTTATTATTTAATTCACGGGTCAGTTCATCAATGCGCTCCTTCATCACTTCAATCCTGGCTGACTTGAAATGAGTACTTCTGTGATTTGGCTGTAATGGTAATTCACCTGACCGCCGATCTATGTCGTCTAAAAGCATGCTGAAGAAATAATTCTTTGAGAAAACCGTTTTCAAATAGAGGGCACGATGCCAATGTTTGCCCTGCTTCCGAATAGAGGTATCGCGCTTAGCCGCATCACCGTTTAGCCCCCTGACGATGCTCTCATAAATAACCAGTTCCTCGGACTGGAAAGTGGCCTGTGACCCGGTAAGCGCCATAGCGACATCCAGGCTTGGGAGGTAGGCGTTTATTGACCCGCCTTCAACCGTAAAATCAAAC
This sequence comes from Endozoicomonas sp. SESOKO3, assembly GCF_024606255.1. NCBI lineage: Bacteria > Pseudomonadati > Pseudomonadota > Gammaproteobacteria > Oceanospirillales > Endozoicomonadaceae > Endozoicomonas > Endozoicomonas sp. SESOKO3. The sequence goes on along the minus strand of NZ_JAHHPR010000106.1, from coordinate 625 downwards.
ACAAACAGGTTATAGGCTTCAGGATCAGGCCCCTGCCCGGGGAAAGAAAACAACATTTTTTGGCGGGGTTCTGATACTTTAAAACCATCCAGTTTTGTATCCAGCCACTGTTTTAAATCATCTACTTTGTCGTACGCCATCAGAACATCAATATCATTCGTCACAGGCTCGTTATCCTTGAATTTAAGCTGATGTCCAAACCCGTGTTTGGTTATGTACGCTCTTACAGACTCTCCTCCATACAGGCAGCTACCCGTTTTTTTCTCTACACAAAAGGCTTCGATAATATCCTTGAGGCCATCGCGCAAATTAATAATAGTCTGAGCAAACTGACCATATTTATCAGAGCTATCAACGACACGATTAAACATAACTTGCGTCATGGGCACAATGTACTCATCATCACTGCTGCGACAGTGATCAGAAAAAGCAGGTGGATCTGTATCACCTGCAGGGCTCATGGAGTGATTGATATAACGAGCAAGACGCTTACTCACAACCATTGCCCACTCTTCCGTCTGCTGACGATCTTCAACAGGCAAAACCTGCAGCATGCCTGCATGGCTTAGCTTGCGCATTAAGTCGTAGGCATCCTGAAGAGCGGCTTCGGGTGACTGCCCCACAC
>NZ_JAHHPR010000105.1:0-7183 GCF_024606255.1 Endozoicomonas sp. SESOKO3 | reverse complement strand
GACCAATTTATTGCAACCGCAGTAGGACAGCCTTAAGTCCGACAGGCTGCTAGGCTTCTCTGCGACGGTTGATAGAGTTAACGCCCTTGATCACACGAAGCCGTTTGATGATTCGGGCCAGATGGAGACGATCCTTAACCTTAATCACCAGCTGAACCATACAGAAGCTGGCATCACGCTCTTCCATGCTGATTTTCTCTATGTTGCCTTCCACTGCAGTGACACTGGTCGCCAAAGAAGCAATCATGCCTCGATGATGTTCCAGCTCTACCAGCAACTCGACTGTGAATTCGCCAGAAACATCTTTATCCCAATCCACCTCCAGCACTTTTTCAGGGCTGTGGCGAATATCAGAGATGTTTTTACAGCTTTCCGTATGAATCACAATGCCACGGCCTGAGCTGACATGTCCGACAACCGGGTCGCCCGGAATCGGATAGCAGCACTTGGCAAAGCTGATTACCATACCCTCCGTACCCCTGATCGACAGCGGCTTCTCGGAGTCAGAAGTATCAATCTGGGTTTTCTCTGTTTCCACACTGCCTGGTTCCATCAGCATACGTGCAACGACGTAAGCCATGCGGTTGCCCAAACCAATGTCTTCCAAAAGGTCATCCAGAGTATCGAACTTCAGCGATTCAATCTGACCTTTGAGGACCTGGTCGTCCATATCATCAAGATGACTCTCGAAACTGACCAGAGCCTTGTTCAGCAGTCGGCGACCAAGAGCAATGGATTCATTGCGCCGCTGATTCTTGAGGAAATGACGTATATTGGACCGGGCTTTTCCGGTCACAACAAAATTTAACCAGCCGACATTAGGTCTGGCACCGGGGGCTGTGACAACTTCTACCGTCTGCCCACTCTGTAATGGCTGACTCAGGGAAGCCAGACGGCGATCAATACGACAGGCTACACAGGTGTTACCCACATCAGTATGAACGGTGTAGGCAAAATCAACGGAAGTAGCGCCCTTGGGCAATTCAAGAATATGGCCTTTGGGCGTAAAGACGTAGACTTCGTCCGGGAACAGGTCGATCTTGACGTTCTCAATGAACTCCAGTGAATCACCGGCATTTTTTTGCAGTTCAAGTACACCTTTGAGCCACTGACGTGTACGGGCATGGCTGCCGGACAGTGCTTCATCTCCCGATTTATAGAGCCAGTGGGCAGCTATGCCATTATTGGCCATATCTTCCATTTCCTGAGTTCGGATCTGGATCTCGACGGGAACACCGTGCATACCAAAGAGGCTGGTGTGAAGCGACTGATAGCCGTTAGCCTTGGGAATAGCAATGTAGTCTTTGAAACGCCCCGGAATCGGCTTGTATAGATTATGGACCATGCCTAATGCACGGTAACAGGAGTCAGCACTGCCAACAATGATACGAAATGCAAACATGTCCATGATTTCGGCAAAGGACTTGCTCTGGTTACGCATCTTTCGATAGATACTGTAAAGATGCTTCTCCCGTCCTACGACTCTGCCCATCAGGCCAACTTCCTCAAGACGGACAGCAATAGCCCTCTGAACCTGGCCCACCAGATCCTTGCGATTACCACGGGCTTCTTTCACTGCCTGACGTATCATTCGGGATCTCATGGGATACATGGCCTGAAAGCCGAGGTCTTCCAGTTCAATCCGCAGATTGTGCATGCCCAGACGATTGGCAATCGGCACATAAATGTCAAGAGTTTCTCTGGCAATCCGACGACGCTTGTCGGGTCTGAGCACACCCAGAGTGCGCATATTGTGGAGTCGATCGGACAGTTTGACCAGGATGACCCGGATGTCCCGCGCCATGGCCAGGGCCATTTTCTGGAAGTTTTCGGCTTGGGCCAGAGTCTTGTTTTCAAACTGCATGTGCGTTAGTTTGCTGACTCCGTCAACCAGATCGGCAACCACTTCACCGAACTGTTCGTGAATGGCAGTTTTTTCGATTCCGGTGTCTTCGATAACATCATGTAGCATGGCGGCCATCAGACTATGATGATCCATGTGCATGTCCGCAAGAATTGCAGCCACCTCGAGCGGGTGGGTAATATAAGGCTCACCACTACGCCGGGTCTGGCCGTCGTGCGCCTGTTCAGCGTAATAGTAAGCCCTGCGAACAAGATTTACCTGTTCGGGATTCAGGTAGGACTTCAAGCGGTCGGCAAACTCTTCAATAGTTAGCAAAGCCCGCTCCTCCTGTGCAGCCATCCAGCCATCCAGAGCACCTCCCGGGGAGGTCTGGTGGTATTAGCCCTCAACACCAGCCAGGAACATGGCCGCTTCGTCTTCGTCCACCATTTTTTCTTCAACAGACAGAGGGGTTACCAGACCTTCTGCAATTTCGCGCAAAGCCATAACGGTGGGCTTGTCGTTTTCCCATTCCAGTTTGGAGTCCTTGCCACCAATCGCCAGCTGACGTGCACGCTTGGAAGCGACCATTACCAATTCAAAGCGATTATCGACATTGTCCAGACAGTCTTCTACGGTTACTCGAGCCACTGCTCACCTCTCAAATTTAATCACTATGGAAATGCTCTTTCCTATTCGCCCGACCGGGAATAGCGTTCTGCTTGTTTTCGGTCAGACTCCCGGGAAAGAGCACTTTTGCTTTTTGGCTTAAACAGCCTGTTTGCGGACCTTACAGTTTACTTTACGACCAGAGTCCAAACAAGCCCGGGACCGGTCAGTAACTATGCACTGGAAGGGCCATTGATTATTTTATCGACCACTCATTTGATTGTGTCAGGTCAACAGGCCTTTCTGAAGCTCATTTTTTATAGCGGTATGAGCGTTCTTTATTTTGGAAAGCCATAAGACTCTGACAAAGACTGAAGCATTAAAGGCTTTCTACCCTTTCTGATTGTCTTCAAAGATAGTTATAGTAGCGCCATTAACTGATACTATTTCTTCGCAGCAGGCATTTCAGAATACAACTTATGACAACCACCATTAATCAGCTGACGACCCCAGAGAAGCTGGCAGCACTGCAATCAGCAATGAAAAGCCAGAACATTCACGCTTGGATTATCCCAAGCTCTGATCCACACCAGAGCGAATACGTAGCCGATCGATGGAATGGCCGTGCCTGGCTGTCTGGGTTTGATGGCTCAGCAGGCACCCTTGTCGTACTTCAAGAGCGGGCTGCATTGTGGACCGACGGCCGCTACTTTCTTCAGGCTGAAGAACAACTGGCGGGCAGCGGCATCGAACTGATGAAGCAAGGGCAGCCTGATGTGCCACCTATCAACAGATGGATAACAGATACCCTTGATGAAGGGCAGGTTATTGGCTTTGATGGCACAGTTGTGAGCCTTCGGTTCGTCAGAAATCTCAAAAAGTTATTTGATAGCAAAAGCCTGCTCCTGAAAACCGATCTTGATCTGCTGAATGATATCTGGAAAGACCGTCCAGCCATGCCTGCTGAGCCTGTTGCCCTCCACAGTGATGGGATGGCAGGAAAAAGCCGCGAGGAAAAACTGGCTGAAGTGCGGGAAGCAATGACAGAAGCAGGGGCTGACCATATCCTGATGGCAGCTCTGGACGACATAGCCTGGTTGTTCAACCTGCGTGGCTCTGACGTTGAATGCAACCCGGTTTTTATGGCTTATGCCCATATCACCAAAGACTCAGCACGGCTCTTTATTGACGACAGTCGTCTGGAAAAAGAAGCTCTGGAAGCACTGAAAGCCTCTTCTGTGGAGTTGTGCGCGTACTCAGCAGTTGCAGATAGCCTGTCATTACTAAACGACACTACACTTTTGATTGATCCCGCTACCACCTGTCAATGGCTGTTCGACGTTATTGCAGAGAGCGTCTGTGTTGTTGAGGCCACCAGCCCGGCCAAAAACCTCAAAGCGGTTAAAAACCCTGTCGAAATCAAACGCATGAATGACTGCCATCGTCGTGATGGTGTCGCCATAGTGCGTTTTATGCGCTGGCTCGAAGGTCAGATTTCCACAGGAACCCTGACTGAAGTCAGCCTGGATGAAAACCTTCAGGCATTCCGGGCAATGGCTCCTGAATTTAAAGGTCCAAGCTTTTCAACCATTGCAGGATATGGGCCTAATGGTGCAGTTATTCATTATCGAGCTGAAGAAGAAACCTGTCTGACAATTCAGCCAAAAGGGCTTCTGCTGGTCGATTCAGGTGGCCAATACCCGGATGGCACTACAGACATTACCCGCACCTTTGCCTGCGGTGACATGACCGAAGAAGAAAGGAAAGACTACACTCTGGTGCTCAAGTGTCATATTAATCTTGCAAGGGCCCGTTTCCTGCGTGGTACCCGTGGTATCCAGCTGGACACACTGGCAAGACAACCGGCATGGGCTGAAGGTCAGAATTACAATCATGGTACCGGTCATGGTGTGGGTTATTTCCTGAATGTGCACGAAGGCCCGCAGAGTGTCAGCCAGTACTTTCTGGATGTTGCTCTGAAACCCGGCATGCTGATTACCAACGAGCCGGGTATGTATCGTAATGGCAAGCATGGTATCCGGATCGAAAATATCATGCTGGTTGAAGAAGATATAAAAACCGAATTCGGCGATTTCTATAAACTGAAAGACTTGACTCTCGCACCGATTGATACCCGTCCACTGTTGCTCGATAGGCTCAATAGTGAGGAAGTTGAGTGGCTGAATAAATACCACGACAGAGTGAGACGTGAATTGTCACCACTATTGGAAGGAGAAGATCTGGAGTGGCTGATCAAGGCAACAGAAGCCATCTGATCAAAAGACAAATATTGTATACACATTCAGCGGCAGACAAATGGCTGCCGTTTTAATGCATCTTCAGGAATAATATTTGAGAGGCCATGACCAAAAAACTCAAACAGCTTCAGCTCACGTAACCTGTTCCAGAACAATCTTCCTCAGTCCCCTTAAAAAGCCCTGCGCCACCCCGACAATACAACTGAAGGTACTTATCTCTACTCCGGGACTCCCCATCATTTTTTTCTTAAAATGGTGACTTGCGTTACCTACAACAATGGCAGTATCAACTGAGAAATCACTGCCTTTGCCGGGTACCAGAAGATCCTGATCAATCTCATTGTCACCGGCCGCAATGATGGTAGAACCACTCACACCCATGACTCTGGCCAGCCTGCTCACCCACTCTCCTTTTGTCAGAGGCAATGAGAGGGTCACTTGATGCTCATCAGGATTGAACCTGACATCGGCAAGTGCACCAAAAAGATTAAATGCCACCTGCCTCAACTGCTCTCTGGTTTTTTCCTGATTCAGATCCATCTGAGGATCCACTGTGAAGGCATAGATTGGACCTGGCTCGGGATTGTGAACATCGGTAATGGCTACATCCTGTATGGCGAAGAGATATACCAGTTGATTATCCAGCCCAGCGGTGCAACTCAGGTATCGTTCGAAACGGAAACCATCTGGCCTGATAAACAGGTCTTCGGGAAACAAGCTGAAACCGGGCATCAGGGCGCCATAAAATCGGGTGCCCGGGCGAGCCATCACATTAACGGGACTCTGAAAAGCTCTGAAACCACTCCCGATTGATACCAGGTAGTCAGGCTCAGGGAGTTGGTTGTCGGCAAAATAATGCCACTCATCGTGGCCAATAATGGCACCTGTCACGACAATCAGTCTTAATTTGCCCCGTTGTCGCCACTTATCCACAAAAACTGCAAACCTCTGCCTGAATCGTTTTGTCAGTTCTCTGATGTGGCGCCCGGTTGGCAACAAAGTTTCATCAAGGTCCGTGAGTAGAACGACTTCTCCGACCAGTTGAGCCATTTCTTTTTCAAGCTCAGCCAGCAAGCTGTCAAATTCCTGTAGCTGTTCTTCAAAATCCGGGCGATCAGCCGGTGGCAAGTCATCTCCAGAGTAACTTGATGCAATGGCACCTCCGCATGTCTGAAGCCGTTGTCGTGAACCCTGCTGGCAGGATGACTGATTCTCACTGCTACCCCTTGGATCCGGTGTAACGGTATATCTTTTAAATGCAAACGTGATCAACGGCAACGGGCTTATTCCTGCACCCCAGTCAAAGCCATCTCCAAGGTAAGGCTCAATAGCGCCACCCACGACACTGACCTCCCGTGGTGCAGCAAATGAGTCCGCTTTGTCTGCAATGGATGAGACGGAATCATTAAGATGCAGCCCATCGTCTTCATCTGCACGGGCGGTGCTCACTGTCAGAAAGCAAGGCAGTAAGAGAGAAAGGAGGAAGCAGTGAAAAACGTATTTCATTTTCACTCCTTTTGGAAAAAGGACGTGAGTTACAGTTGACGCTCAGTCTCAGAAAGGGTCTCGCCATGACCCGGAATTCACGCTTTTTGTTGCCGGAACTGATCAGACTGTTTTTGGCCACAACGACAACATCGGCAAGGACAGAGAGATCCTTGCCGCCTGAACTGTTTTCGAATAGGACAATCAGTTCAACAAACCTTCAATCAGGCCGGACTTGTAGTGCTGCATCCAGCCAATAGACAAGCGACGACTTCTGATGATCGTTTGCAGGTCGCGCAGAGCCAGATCAAACTCATCGTTGATAACCAGATAATCAAACTCTGCATAATGAGACATCTCATTCACAGCCTGATTCATACGCCGCTCAATCACGTCGAAATCATCGGTACCACGCCCCATCAAACGCTCACGAAGCGCTTCTTTGGAAGGAGGCAGAATAAAGATACTGACTGCTTCAGGCATCAGCTTACGTACCTGCTGGGCACCCTGCCAGTCAATTTCAAGAATAACATCTTCACCGGTATCCAGCTGTTCCCGAACCCAGGCTTCAGAGGTGCCGTAGTAATTTCCGAATACTTCTGCATGTTCCAGAAACTGGCCCTGGCTCATCAGCTCCAGAAAGACGTCTTTGCTGGTGAAGTGATAGTTCATACCGTCTGTTTCACCGGGACGAATCGGACGGGTTGTATGGGAAACCGATACCTTCACATGAGGGGTCGACTGAACCATAGCCTTGACCAGGCTGGTTTTGCCAGCTCCCGAGGGGGCTGCGATGATATAGAGTTTACCTTTATTTGCCATGATCTCTCCAGGCGACAGCCATGAGGCTGCCGGGGATTTAAGTGAAAAAATTCTGGTGCACACTAAGTCTTTTGAACGTAGCGGAGAATGATTAGAATGCAGTGTAACAGAAGCTAGCAGCCTGTCGGACTTAAGGCTGTCCTACTGCGGTTGCAATAAATTGGTC
>NZ_JAHHPR010000104.1:0-1305 GCF_024606255.1 Endozoicomonas sp. SESOKO3 | reverse complement strand
GTCTGGATATACGGCTTTGAATGGTTATTTGACCATCACTCAGAGGCATATGTTGCTCTATGGCCTGCATGGCGTTTCGCACCAGGTTGAGGATAGCTTGAATCAACCGCTCTCTGTCTGCAGGAAGATCAGGAATACTGGGATCATAATCTTTGACAACAGACAGCTGGCCGCCGGTCTCTGCATGTATTAACTGGATAACCCTTTCCAGCACTTCATGAATATTCAAACTGTTCATACTGGGAGGCTTGATGGGGCCGAGCATCTGGTCAACGAGATCTCTGAGCCTGTCCGCTTCCTCAATAATGATCTGTGTGAACTCGCTGAGTTCTTTGTCATCCAGTTGTTTGTCCAGCAGCTGGGCTGCGCCCCTTATACCTCCAAGAGGATTTTTGATTTCATGGGCGAGTCCACGGGCAAGAATACGAGAAGTTTCCTGTTTGGCGATCAGGGATTCTTCACGAGTGATGCGCTGCAACCTGTCTCTTGGGTGAATCTCCACTAACAGGCAGGCGTGCTGGTTTTCTATGGGGGTAATGGTGTAATCAACCAGTACCGAGGTTCCATGAATGACGATTTCTGATTCTCTGCGGGTAAACTGCTGGTTCTGTTCCAGGGCACGCTGCAGATCTTTCATCATAGAGCCATGGTCAAGCGACTGCGATGGTGGCAATTGCAGGCCACTTTTTTCGCTGATATCCAGGAGTGCTTCAGCAGCATGGTTCATGAAAGCGACACGAAGCTCTTGATCCAGAGCGATAATGGCCGTGTTTAGATTTTCCAGTACAAATTCATTGATCACCGACTGACACCCGGATAAGTGGTGGTTGTTATTTCGTTGTCTGATAAAACATAACGCAAGAATTGAACCAACTGTTGCCAATCTCTTTCAGTACGTGACCTTTTTGCATCAGGTTGCACTTCTGAAAAAAATTGGGAGAACTGGAATTATAAGTCAGTTTGTTTGAGTGCACCAAAATAGTGCGACAACAGTCTTCAAAGGGCTGGCGCTGGTACCGGTACGGGAGGTCTGAAAACTGTTCTCTGTACGTGCACAGTGCTGTTGGCGGTTTTTAAGGTCTTGCCGTTTCGGTCAAGAATAGCCACTGATAACTGGTGAGTACCCCGATCGACATTTTTTAGTTTGAACTGAGTTTTTCTCTGTGGTTTGCCCTGCTGAACACCATCGATTGACAAGGACAGACTATGACCTGAGGCCAGCCTCGGTTCCAGACTGACTTCAACTGTGAAGTTGCCATTATCTCTGACGGTCGAATCATTGGCAGGCCTGGTAATCGTGAAGAC
>NZ_JAHHPR010000103.1:0-4802 GCF_024606255.1 Endozoicomonas sp. SESOKO3 | reverse complement strand
GACCAATTTATTGCAACCGCAGTAGGACAGCCTTAAGTCCGACAGGCTGCTAGCAAGGCTAACAGGGGCTCGACTCTATGAACATAGTGTTCAAGGAAAAATCAGGCAAGCTCTTCATCATTGTGAAGGTCAATGATCGAATCGCTTCCCGCATTAGCCCGGGTCTCTTCGTTTCTGCTGGCAGCAAGACGGCTTAAATATTCACTATCGATACCGCCGGCAATGTATTTACCATCAAAAACAGAACAGTCGAAGTCGGTAATGTCGGGATTCAACGAAGAAACGATTTTCTTAAGATCATCCAAATCCTGAAAGATCAGACGATCTGCCCCGATTTCCTGCTCGATTTGCTTGTCAGTCCGATCGTAGGCAATGAGCTCTTCTGATGTTGGCATGTCGATCCCATAAACATTTGGGAAGCGAATCGCAGGAGCAGCAGAGCTAAAATAGACTTTCTTTGCGCCACTGTCTCTGGCCATCTCGATGATCTGCTGACAGGTCGTGCCTCTGACAATGGAGTCATCGACTAACAGGACATTCTTGCCTTCAAATTCCTGTTGAATGGCACTGAGTTTTTGGCGAACGGATTTCTCGCGGACTTCCTGACCAGGCATGATGAATGTGCGACCAATGTAGCGGTTTTTAACAAAGCCTTCTTTGTAAGGAAGCCCCAATCGGTTGGCAATCTCCAGTGCTGATGTCCGGCTGGTGTCAGGAATAGGCATCACAACATCAATATCATGCTCTGGCCACTCTCTGAGAATCTTGTTAGCAAGGATCTGCCCCATTCTCTGATGAGCCTGATAGACAGAAATACCATCAACAATGGAGTCAGGGCGGGCGAGATAGACGTACTCAAAAATACAAGGATGCTTGGTGCCCTGAACACACTGGAATGTGTGCAGCTGATTATTTGAGTCTATGAAGACAGCTTCGCCTGGCTCGACGTCACGAATAACTTCAAAACCAGAGGCACTCAAAGCGACGGATTCAGAAGCCATCATATATTCTGTGCCTTTTTCGCTTTCCCGCTTACCGAAGATCAGGGGGCGAATACCGTTAGGGTCACGAAAACCAATGATACCGTGACCATTAATCATGGCGACGACAGCATAGCCACCTTCGCAACGCTCATGGACTCGACGAACCGCCTGGAAGAAGTCTTCCGGCTTGGGCTGCAGCTTGCCTGACTGCTCCAGTTCATGGGCGAAGACATTCAGCAGAATCTCTGAATCAGAGCTGGTATTGATGTGACGAAGATCTTCTTCAAAGAGTTCCTGCTTGATGCTCTGGGCATTGGTCAGATTCCCGTTATGGGCAAGGGCAATACCATAGGGAGAGTTAACATAGAACGGCTGGGCCTCGGCTGAGCTGGAAGTACCTGCGGTAGGATAACGAACATGAGCGATGCCCATATTGCCCACCAGTTTTTTCATGTGCCGGGTTCTGAAGACATCACGGACCAGCCCGTTATCTTTTCTCAGATAAAAGTGCCCTCCTCCCAGGGTCACCATACCGGCTGCGTCCTGCCCCCTGTGCTGAAGCACGGTCAGCGCATCGAACAACAGCTGGTTAACATTCACTGTCGCCGAAATACCGACAATTCCACACATTTCTCACATCCTCAGGCTGGATCAGCGGCTCCAAAGCTCTGGCAAGGTCACCTGAAAGTCAGAAAAACCCTGTTTTTTGTGCTTATAGCTGTCTTTAGAGCCTATTTTTTCTCAAAAGTTCAGAAAGCGCCCTCTGGACGTTTGCCTGTTCCCGGGAAGCTTTCAGAGATTATTTCAACCGGCTTGCAACATAGGTTCAACCCACTGGACCACTGTTTGTCTGGACCAGTCTGCAAGTAGCAAAAAGTGCGGCAATAATACCGAATCTTGCCATGCTTCGTCATTCTCTAATGGAGCAAAAGTCATTAATCCCACCACAAGCACCACAAGCAAGCAGCCTCTGAGCCCGCCGAAAACCATACCCAGTATCCTATCAGTCCCAGTGAGACCGGTGGCTTCAACCAATTCTGAAAATAATCGATTAATCAACCCGCCCACCAGTAGCGTTGCGACAAAAAGCAAAATTGATGCGGAAATCACTCTAACAGACGGGGTTTCTACATACTGAGTTAACAAGTTCGCAACACTGCCGTTAAAAGTCCAGGCCACAAAAATGGCCACTACCCAGGTCAGAAGAGAGAGAACTTCTTTGAAAAAGCCACGTTTAAGGCTGATAAGAGAGGAAACAGCCACTATGGTCGCAATGACCCAATCAATCCAGGTAAAGGTCAAAGGAATACTCCTGCATAAGTCTTTATTCAGGCTAGATTATCGGTTTTGAAACACGTACTCAACATACAAAAAGCCCGTCTCTATGGACGGGCTTTTTGTATATGTGATTCCCTACTCTTCGAAAATTATCCTGGATTCGTTCTTCTTCATAAAGGCTTCACCGATGAACTTCACCTGATCAAGGTCATCCATATTCTTGTAAGGACCATGTGCTTTACGGTGTTTTACTATCTCTTCTGCTGTTCGTCTGCCTACGCCTATAAGCTTTTCGTCCAATTCCTGAACGGTGGCTGTGTTGACGTTAACGACCTGTTCTTTTTCGTCGCTATTGGCAAATGAACCGCTAGAGAATATTAAAAGGCTGGAAAGAGCAATGCTTGAGAAAAATGTATTCATAATCAAACTTCCTTATTGATTATTAACGTTTGGCTTCAGATATCTTGAAACCGTTATTTTCAGTTCTAGACGGATTTTTAAAAAAAACCAAACAGATGGAAAAAAAACTATGAATACAACAGAACCATTGAATGTAAATGACTGATTTTATAAAGAACTCAGGACAGACTCCAGAATAAACACCCAGACAGCACAGCCAATGTTTTGACAATATAGAAGTACGAATAACACCATTTCTTCAGGCTCTGACAGCAAAAAGTCGAGGGTAAAACAAACCCTCAGGAGCCTTTCGGATTGATGACTTCGAGTATAAATTTCAGAACAAAACGAGCCGGAGTATTGAGTGTACTCATGGCTGCAGTCAGTATCACCTACTGATTTTGTATTAAACTACGCCCAGCCCTATAAATGAAACTTGAGCTATCTTAATGAGCGCAGTTTAGATTCGTAAAGCACAAAGTGAGTAAGATAGAATGAAGGAAAATGGGATAACGGACAAAGCAGGTAGCCTTTATGCGAGACTTGTATGATACCGATTTTTACAGCTGGACTCAGAGACAGGCAAAACTGATTCGTGAAGGTCGCCTCGCAGAACTCGACCTGGAAAATATCCTTGAGGAAATTGAGAGCATGGGTCGCAGTGATTACAGAGCCTTGCAGTCCCGGCTGGAAATACTCTTTATGCATTTGTTGAAATGGGAGCATCAGCCAGAAAAAAGACAAACAGGCCACAGCTGGGAACGAACCATCCGTGTGCAACGTAAGCAGGCATGGCGAATTCTACAGGATTCTCCGGGTCTAAAACACAAAATTGATGTTATGCTTCCTGTTGCTTACAAAAGAGCCGTCGAAGATGCCGCTGAAGAAACAGGACTATCACCTTCCACTTTTCCCAAGGAGCGTCCCTGGAGCTATGAGCAAGCTATCAATCCTGAATTCTGGCCCTAAAACTTCTCAGTCCATAAGATAAACTGAACAGTAACTATGAAATCCTATAAAACAGCAGGTCATTTTTGTGCGTGATTTATACGATACTGATTTTTACAGCTGGACCCAGAGGCAGGCAAAACTGATCCGTGAGGGCCGCCTGACAGAACTCGATCTGGAAAATATCCTTGAGGAAATTGAGAGCATGGGTCGCAGTGACTACAGGGCATTAGAGTCCAGAATATGCGTACTTTTCATGCATTTGTTGAAATGGCAGTACCAGCCTGAAAAAAGGCAGACTGGCCAAAGCTGGGAAAGAACGATCCGAGAGCAACGCAAGCAGATCAGGCGAATTCTAAGAAAAAATCCGGGACTGAAAAGCAAACTGTCAGAGATTTTGGTTGAAGCTTACTCGGACGCTGTAGAAGACGCCTCAGATGAGACAGAGCTACCCTCCTCTACTTTTCCAAAAGAATGCCCCTGGAACTATGAGCAGGCGATGGACCCGGAATTTTGGCCGTAATGTCCTTGTATATATCCAGAACGGGAAGTTCGAGAGCGACTGAGTACAATAACAAAGAGTCTGCTTCTTCGTAACGCTGTGTACACCATTGACTCCCTTCTCGCCAGTAAAGATCCACCAGAAACTCATATTGAGAAACCTGCATGTATTCTTCCAAGGTCGCTATTTGAGTATATGCCTCAAGTTTGGCAAAACGATCATGCTGTTCTGTGGATTTCGAAAAAATCTCAATAATCAGTTTTGGATTCTCTTCAACATAATCATCACCAGAGCCACGGCCACAGGACACCATTATGTCGGGGTAGAAAAAGATATTATCACTTTCAGAGCCTGCACTGACTTTCATGTCAGAAGCAAAGACATCACAGCCAGTGCCAGAAAGATGCTGATGAAGCCTCGTTGCAAGAGAAACTGTCAACAAGTTATGCGTTCGACTGCCACCCACCATGGGGAAGACATATCCATTGATATACTCTCTTTTTGATTCAGCCGCCTTTTCAGACTCCAGGTATTCATCAACGGATAATAGTGGATTTTTCATAACATTTTGCATCTGGCTCACCGATCATTTCTGAAATATGAGCCGTTCACTATAGACAGAAATTAAGCAAAAACCCTAGGAGGCTGACCGAGAATAGCGCCCGTAGCGAGGACGGCAGAAAATTGAGGAT
>NZ_JAHHPR010000102.1:0-1438 GCF_024606255.1 Endozoicomonas sp. SESOKO3 | reverse complement strand
GTTGGAAGTGGATCAATTTACGCAGCAACCTTTGCCTCAATCATTGCCTCAACTTATAAATAGAGGGGCAGGCATAGAAACACTGTATCGAACTTCCAGCTTAGAAAAAACAATCATCAAAGAGCTGGAGCATTCAGATGGGGAAACTTTTCCTGAAGACTATGAGTACAGATTGGTTAACTGCTCGGTATCAAGCGTAAGTGTATAGCTTCTTAAAGCAGTATGGATATAAATATCATCTTTATCAGGATCTGCAATGACAAATACAGCTCTGTATCCCATAGTGGGCAATGCTTCACCTTCTACAGCAGCTCTTGACATCTTTAAATAACCGCTAATTCCTTCAAGTAATAGTTTTTTATTAGTAAAATGCTCTCTGGAAAGTGCCTCCCTGAGATTTTTATCACGAAAATTTTCGGTCATTCTCAATTTAGAATTTTTAAGTATCCAATCGTAAGTAAACATTTCTTTGTAATCATCCAATACTGAGTATTCACTATTGCTTTTGGTTATGAGTTGGGCATTAGCGGGTTGGCAAATATCGTTCGATGTCAGACATTGGAGAGTAGTGGCTTTGTGGCTAAAAGAATAAATATAAACAGCCTCGATATCAGTAGCTTGTGTTCTTGCTATATCAAGTTCAGATGGGCTTCTGAATAACTCCATCGTATAGCGTTTTATTGCGTCAAAGGTTTGATTTATCTTATCCAGTTCAGCATCAGAAAGAGCATCAGGATTTATACTTTCCCTACTGAAAGAGAACAATCTGGTTTCATAGTCTTCAGGAAACGTTTGCCCATCTGAAGACATCAGTTCTTTAATGATCGTTTTTTCCAAGCCCTGAGTTCGATATATTTCCCCTATGCCTGTCTCAGAATTTAGAGGTTGTTGAACTTCCAAACCTGTTTCGGTCGTTTTAGTCTGAGTATCTGGTACATCTTCTGAAAAAAAACCAAGAAGATATGCCGCTCCTACTAATGCAGCAGCTTTTAAGAACATTTCGCTAACCTCCTTTTTCGTCTAACTGTTTATAGCTGACGTTTCATTAAGTAATAGCTCTGAGAGCCTGACTGATAATAGCACCATTACTGAATAAAGTTAGGAACAGGCTTGCTAGATTGATTTAAGATAAACAGTTTTTACTGATGTTTAGACCCTAAAACCACCATTAAGTTTACTGAACTCTCTGGTTATTATTTCTTTGTGGATGGATGGCTTTGCTCTTGCACAGACATGTATAAAGAATGGCGATGCTATATCTTTATGCTTTGGCAGCAGCCGGAAGAGCGAGCCTTGAAAAGGCCCTTGATGTGCAATGAAATGGAACGGGTTATGAAACTGATGAGCTGTAAATCGATTTAAGGGCTGAAACGGAGCAACCCGCGATTCCGGCCAGAATCGACCTGTCATTCCCGATAAGTTACGCCTGTGTCACAAC
>NZ_JAHHPR010000101.1:0-7065 GCF_024606255.1 Endozoicomonas sp. SESOKO3 | reverse complement strand
ATCCCTGGGGGTAAACTCATGCTCTGGCAACAGTTCCTGATAATATTGCCAGAGTACCATCACACTCTTGGTGGCACTCTGTGCAATCGTGTTTATTTCAGAATCAGGCAGATGCCGTTGTAAATGACTGGCCAGCGCCGGTTCCACTACCCTGTCCCGGAGGAAAGTCTGGTCCAAGCGAGCGTAGTAAGCTTTCGACAGTTTCTCTTTCAGGGCCGGGTCCAGTTGGCGCCCGGCGTAATGATCCGGGTTACCAGTGAGAATCACCCGATGTTTTGAGCTGACCTTGACTGGATGACCATTCACATAGATGCAGGGTTCGGGTTCCCATAAGCCGTTCAGTGATGACAGCAATCCTGCCTTGGTGAGGTTGGCTTCATCCAGAACCAGTGTTGTGTATTCTCCGTCTTTGTCAGATTCGCTTTGGGCCCATTCCATCAGCACCCGGTTTTGCTGCAACATAGAGCGGTCGCCATCGGCGTGTGCTTGCCACTGCCAGCGTTTCATCAGAGTCTGTTCGCTGTCAGAAGGTCCAAGGGAAAGCACCGCTGCCTGACCGGAAGCCTTTGCCATTTTGGCGGAAAAGTAACTTTTTCCGGTGCCGGTTTCCCCTTGCAGGAATAGAACGGGAGAGTCTGTAAGCCGGTCATGGAGTCGGGATAATCGACGACTTTCACGATCTTTCTGATTTATCAGGCCGTGATAAAGATCCTGAGCCAGTGCTGACAAAGGCTTATCAGCGGAACCCTGCCATGCCAGTGATTCAGACAGTCTGTCTTTTATACGTTCAATGCCTTCTGCGTCGGAATTTGCTGTTCTGGCAATATGAAAACAATCGGTGGCCAGAGCGTGAATGGCATCGGATCGGGTCTGGCCTGATGGCAAAGGTAACTGCCAGCCAGAAGCCAGTGCATCTTGCAAACGTTTAATCTGTCTTGATGGCCTGATGGTGAACGATTGGCAGGTCTCTGCTGCGGGATCGACTTTCAACTGGCAGGCCATTGCATCTCGTTGTTGTTCAGAGGTATGGGCCACGATCAGGGCACAGAGCCAGTCCAGAACTTCCTCTTCATCCCATTGCGGAGATAAAGTTTGATAGGACAGTTTTGCTTGCTTAAACACCTTCGGGTCAGAGGCTCTGATCAGTGACCACAGGTTTTGCTTCACAAACGCTCTGTCTAAACGTGGGGCACTATTGATGATTTCATTTAACTGATCCGGATCTACACAGGCAGTTTGACCCTCATCGAGCTTTTTATAAGCGTCCGGCAGTAACTGCCAACAAACCACTTTCATAAAATCACGCACTGACGGATTCTGCCGCAAGCCATGGGTGATGACACTATTGATGGCCTTGCGCCAATGGCGGGGCAGGAGCAGGGAGGACTGGTCAACCCGCTGTGCCCGTCGGGCAGCCAGTATCAGGTTATTTAATAACCCTTCGGTTATTTCAGGCAGAGGGTTACACAGGTGAGCAGGTACGGTTTTAAACGCTTCGTAAAGATCATCAAGCGCTTGTTCTGGCAGTTCAGTCCGGGGGATATCATGCTTGTCCGCATTGATATCCCAGAGATCGACCGCAGAACAGGGTTTACCCGTGGCGACCATCGAACTCAATACTGAAGATGGGCTTTCTGAGGACTCAGGCCAGAGCAGTGTGACATGAGCTTGTGGGTAGGCCTGTAATTGACCATTTACCAACATTGGCTGTCCCACAACCAGGGGTTCCAGCAGTTGCTGAAGCGATGGGTTACTCTCAAGTCCCAGGAATACCACTGGCTTGCCAGCCGTTAATGCCTCCTGCAACTGACTCTGACGTCGTCCAAAATACGCCTTTTGCTCGGAGGTGATATGGATGTTATCAAATAGCTGGCAGAAGCGGGTTTGTTCATTGACCTGGATGACCAGAGGTGTTTCCGGCTGATCATTGATCCAATGACTGGCTTGGGCATGTTGCTGGTAAGTGATGGTTCTAAAAACGGCATGATCTCTCATTGAGTGCTCATCGTTTTCTGTCAATCCCAGAGCTTTCGGCTGCTGCCTTGAATGAGCCACCTGTAATTGGAGCTTCAGGCCTGTCGTCTCCCTGATGGTCTTCAGTGAACCCAGTAAGCGAAACCAGAGTGCTTCAGTGAGGGGCGAAGTGACGGTGACTACACCACCCGCCCGAACCTGTTCCAACAGACAGGTGTTAGGCACTGCATGGCCTTCCGGGGCAATGGCAATCGGGCTCAGCCATTCCCTGATGTTACTTTCGTTAATGATGATCGGATTTTTTGGTGCCTGCTCTTCTTTTTTATCACATGAGTGGGACAGGCTTTGGAACAGTGAATGAAGTTCGTTCTTCCCTACCGGCATCTGATAAAACTGAACATTGTCGGGTAACTGACAGACCTTCCCATTGCTCTCAAAGCACTGCTGCGCCAGCATTTGCCGAATTGTCTGTTCGAAGGCCAGATCCTGCCAGTTGGCCCCTTTCAGAATCACCTGTTGTCCGGCCTTCAGTGACTCAAGCCTGCCGGGAAGGTGCTTAATTCGTCCCTGTTTATCTACACCGGGACCGCCCAACAGCAACTGTCGCCAGTTACTGTGCAAGTGGCAGTCAATAAGAACGGTATTGTCGTTATCCATTGCGCTTTCGGCAGCAGGGAGTTCAATCAATATCATATGAACATCGTCGTCCATCGATGGATCATTGTCGGTCTGTGCGTCGAACTGCCAGGTATTGCCCGGTCGATTAATCCGCCGCCAGAAATCAGCACCAGGTGAGTCTTCACGCTGGCCAATCGATGTCAACTGTTCAGGGTCTGCCACGACCAGCAGAGCAACATGCTCGCCCAGGGGGCGCTTCTTCTGGCTGACTTTGTCGTACAGACAGGGGTTGTCCGGGTCCAGCAGGTCGTTAAATTTGGGCAGTTCCTCGCTGGTGAGCTTTCGGATATCCAGCACCAGAGTCAATGGCTGCGAACCTTCAAACAGCTTGCCCGGGCTTAGAGCTTGGTGACCATCACCGGAAATGCTTAACCGGCACACCAGGTTAGCCTGTGAGAGGTCATCGGGATGGGAAATAAGGGTGACATCCCGGTGTTCATCGCAGGTCCGCGCAATTAAAAGCTGTCGAACCTCATCATCACTGGTGACAAAACGAAAATCGAAAGCATGAGGAGGCTTTTGGAGTGAGGAATCCGTTGAGGATACGGTTCTCTCCCGGTCAGGTGACTTAATCTGAGGTGACGATACATTGAGTTTGGTAATGACATCAGAGCAGATCGCTACATCATTTGCCGATAATTCCAGCTTTGGTTTTTTTAATGGTACGTTAGTATCATAAACGTCACTATCAAGAACCGATTTGTTTATTTCCCCGATCCGACTATCCATAGCCAACCACCCTTTCTAATATCTTTTAAAAGACTGCATTGAAATTGTTTGATAGTTGGATATTAAAATGGAATGAAAGTTCAATTAGGATAGTTGCCCGGAACCATTGAAGGAAATCATTGATCTCGAAAAACTCAACATGACCATACGGTTACCATGTATCCAGAGCGTCACTCATCGAATTCAAGTTCACGGTGCTCAAAAACTCTTCGGCAATTTTTGTCAGCTCATCGGACTTAAGCACCAGGGCGTTACTGGCGTTATGAGCCTGACTTAAGTAAGCATCCTTTACAGTGTCCTGAAGACGGGAAGAACTCTGAATAACACTCATCATGGCATACAGCTCTTCAGGTGAGGATGGATCATGAGCGCCGAAGTGGTTCGGGCGACCCTCAGACCTGATTCGAGCACCGGCCCAACAATACGTTAAGCGTGCGCCTTTCGAGTGTGTCACTTCATACAGGTAATGAATGAAGGCATGCTCAATCGCTTCCATGCATTTGTACTTCAAATGATCCACAGGCGTTTCCTTTTGAAACGGCACATCAAGAAGGGAATCTAGCCTGGACATGTAGTGGCTATTGATATCAGCCATTTTTTGCTGATATTTTTCTTCCTGATCTTTAGATCGCTGGGCACCAGGAGCTACTTTGAATTCTTTACTCAATGCCTGCATAGCTTTAGTGAATTGTTGATTTATTTCCGCTCGTTCATTCATTTGTGTCCATATCAGCTTCAAATTCGGGTTGTTCTCAATTTTTAGTCGAAACAGGGCCTCGGTCTTTTCACTCATCCCTTCGTCGTACCAGCGAGGTTGCCCCAGGATAATCACCGGACGGTAGTTCGCTTTGCCCGAGTTTAACTGTGGGAACGCAGGATGGCGCACCAGCAATCGTTCTATATTCGGAACGCCCTCAGGTTGGTCCGTCCAGGCAATTTGTAAAGATCGTTTGGCAATGAGATTTTCAAGGGTTGTGGAAAACCCATCATGACAATGAGTGACAAACAAGGCATTACTTTCTCTCACTCGGGAGCTTATATAAGTGTGCTGCCATACCTGGCTATTTTTTTCCCGGGACAACAACGCCTTGTACCATTTTTTCATGCAATTAACGGCATTAACCTTCAGTTCATTGATGGCTTCCAGACGCAACAATAACTCATAATGTTCACCGTGATTTACAATTTGACTTTCATAAATCGGCAGTGGATCCAGCCACCCTAATGCCAGGGCTTCACGGGCAAATTGAATAAACGAAGGCTTGGTTAAGTCACTGCTTTCCAGCAGAACATCCACTATTGAACTCAACCACTGGTGTCGGCATGCTCCGGCCTTATCAATCATTTTTGAATGGAGTAACCTGAGTGGCTCAGTGACCTGATCTTCATCGTTTGCATACAATATTTCTCTGACTGCATCAGACATCGGCTTATAGGTCTGTCGACTGTAGCAAGGCATACCGCCGAGATCGTGGTAAGGCATACCACCGAACAATTCCTTCTCGTAATGGCTCAATGCTTCTGCCTCTTGCGACTCGATGATTGAGACGCCCATGGAAAAACCGGCTAAATCTCTCCGTGCCCAAAGACTTCTTACCAGTTCGACAGTATCCAGATTTATTTTTGGCAGTGCGCTGTTTGTCTCAAGGGCTTCGTTCAGTGCCTCAAGCCGTATACCGAGGGCTTCAGCCAGGGCTTCACATTGTGCTGAATCAGCCCTTTTCAGGAGATTCTTAATCTTCTTTAACTCAGTGCCGGAACCGTGGACCTTTCTGGTGAGCTGGAAGTCAGGAACGATTTCTTTTAGCTGCACAGGCTCCCCGCCCAAATCCACTGACTTCCAGGTTTTGCCTTTATCCAAAGAATACTCGGCAAAGCTGTGGTTAGAGTTACTTATTTGCCGACATTGAATCCCGTAATAACGACAAAAAGCAATAAAAACAGGCACACGATGACGGCAGCTACCTTGCCGCTGTGTGACGAGAAATTGAAAGAAATTTTCATTATTCTCTGGTTGGGCCTTACCGGAAAAAGCTTGGCAATAGGCCGTTATCGCCTTAATTCGTTGCGTCGTGCTTCTGGCATTTTTTATTTTCCACAAGGGCATCTGTTCTGCGGGTGGATCCAGGTCATCAATGGCCGCAAGAAGATTCTCTATGACTGTTTTCATACCTTTTGAACAATGGGTGTCAAGATAGGTTGCTCGTTCTGGTCGGGCTTCTTGAACACGTATTTTTCCATCCGGTTGTTTGGGTTCTACGATATAAGTGAATTGAATTTTCTGTTCGGCGTTGGCCTCCGGAATGAACACCGTGTGAAGTCCGGTATATCGGTCCCTGACCAGGGTAAATGCCAGCTCGGGATCTATGCGCAGGGCCACAATATGGTCGTCAGGCTTCAGACTGGGTAATGCAAATTGACCATTTTTTGATGACTGGTTAAAGATCGCCAGCGTCTGATCACTGGTCAATGTCACAGTCTGGTTATGCCCTGGTAACGGGTCTGGTATGAGGATTTCGGCTCCATGAATGTACTGGCTACTAATATTGATCAGTGTGATATCACCCTTGGCAGACACACGAATATCCTCTGCCTGGCAACGATACATATGGGGAGGAGGATCCTGTGTATCAAAAATTTTATACTCGTAAACCAGTGACGTCTCCAGGCCCTCATAGTTCGTTTCCCGGTCCAGTGTCTCTGCCCGATTCTTGTCGACTTTCGGATTGTATTTTTCAGGAGCCTCAGCCCAATGGTTCGGCAAATCAATCATCTGATGCCAAAGCGCAGGACAGGGTTGAACTTTATGGCTGTTCCATGCCTCTATCCGCTGATCAGCCTCGTGAAGATAAGGCAGGGAAGCCGGTAGTCTCAGCGTTTGTTTTTGCTCTTCCGTCAGTGGAAATACACTATCAGCGTCTACGTCCTTCAAGCCAAACTCATGATCAAACCAGCGTTGCTGCCAGTATCGGTAAAGTGCTCTGGTTAGAATATCGTCCGACTGATCCGGCTTCAGGGAAAGACCGGTTGCCTGCCACTTTACATGAGCCACCATTCTGATGATTTCTGTTTTGGCTGCTTCTGTACTCAGCTGAGTCTTAATACGAATTTCATGGCCTTTTTCATCAATACTGTTGCGATCACTTTGTCGTATCAACCACGGACGACAGATACCCGATACCGTTCGGTTGAGCCATTCGCAAAGTCCAGAATCAAGTGATCCTTTACCTATGGCCAGAGCCGGTGACTTTGGCAGTTCCTCCAACGATAGGTCAGCTGCCATCAGATAAAGCCGGTAGTGCTGATTGAGGCATTGATGAAGTCCGTCTTCGGTAAAATCGTTCTTGCTGAGAACCGCTTTGGCGACATTCTGCAAATCAAGGCTGGTGGGCTGAAACGGCAGTTTTTTCTGATGCAGGCATGCTCTCAATTGACAATGTAGCCGAGTCAGCTTTTCAGCCACGACTTTCCCCTGCGGGGTCTCTGGCAATACTTTCTCAGCAATGCTCTGCAACTCTGCCGGGTTATACTGCCGTACTGGTAAATGTCGGAAACGCCCTTTCAGTGCCGGTGATAGCGGTTTGCGTCCGCTGTACTCGGGTGGGTTTGTCGTGGCAAACAAATGGAAACCCGGATGGGCGTCACCGGCCAGAATATCGTTCAACTCACCTTCCAGGTGCTGGC
>NZ_JAHHPR010000100.1:0-39007 GCF_024606255.1 Endozoicomonas sp. SESOKO3 | reverse complement strand
CCTCAATTTCTTGCAATCCTCGCTACGGACGCTTAAGTCCGACAGGCTGCTAGGAACGTCATTCAGAGCGGTATTATCAGGAGGAATGAGCGATTGGGCAGCTTGGATAATACAATGGAAACCCCGTCTGAAAGCCTCTGTATTGTATTAAATATAAATTAATCTAATACACAAGTTGCTTTGTGTATCAAGCTCAATACGCTATCGTTATTGTGTATTAAATATTACAATTCTTAATACGAAAAATTTGTGTTGGATACGACAGACACAAAAGTATTTATGTATTAAATATTATGTCCTTTAATACACAAGGTTTTGGCATGACCCCATATATCCCTGATACGCTTCCCCTTCAAGATCTTGAGTTTAGCCGTCTGATCACATTGGTCGGTGAAGCTAATGCAGCCCTGGCTGAATACAGTGGTCTACTACAGGGAATCATTAATCCCGCGGTCATGCTGTCGCCCCTGATGAATCAGGAAGCGGTGTTATCATCCAGAATTGAAGGGACCCAGGCTACGGTTGAAGAGGTGCTTGAGCATGAAGCAGGTGCTCAATTTGACGAGAGAAAAAATACAGATATTCAGGAAATACTGAACTACCGAAAAGCGCTTATGCTGGCCCAGGAGTACCTGGCTGAAGGGCGAACGATCTCTTTGAGTCTCTTGTTGCAGTTACATCAGCTACTTCTTGACAGTGTTAGAGGTCAAGGAAAAACACCGGGTGCTTTTCGAAAGGATCAGAACTGGATTGGGCGAGCGGGCTGTACGCTTGAGACCGCAACCTTTGTTCCCCCGGACCCTATACAGCTAATGGATCATCTGGAAGCCTGGCATCATTATCTGGGCGAGAGTGATTTTGATGTACTGGCTCAGACCGCCATCGTTCATGCCCAATTTGAGCTGATTCATCCATTCAAGGATGGTAATGGCCGTATTGGTCGTTTGATTATACCGCTGTTTTTGTACAGTAAGCAGAGACTCTCCAGCCCTATGTTTTATCTCTCAGGTTATCTGGAAGCACACCGGGATGAATATTACGAGCGGCTAAAGAAGATTTCCCGGGAAGGCGACTGGACAGGCTGGATCGAATTTTTTCTGAAAGCCATACTTGTTCAGGCCAGAGATAATGTTCAGAAAGTAAAAGCGATCATGTCGTTATATGAAAAGACTAAAGTCAGGGTTCAACAAACGACAGGCTCAAAGTTCACGATGCAACTGGTGGATACACTTTTTGACAGACCCA
Source organism: Endozoicomonas sp. SESOKO3 (assembly GCF_024606255.1). Classification (NCBI taxonomy): domain Bacteria; kingdom Pseudomonadati; phylum Pseudomonadota; class Gammaproteobacteria; order Oceanospirillales; family Endozoicomonadaceae; genus Endozoicomonas; species Endozoicomonas sp. SESOKO3. The sequence goes on along the minus strand of NZ_JAHHPR010000100.1, from coordinate 37,762 downwards.
TTTTTCAAGTGAGCGACTTCGTCAAACGGTCCGGTATCAGTAAGCCTACCCTGCATGGTCTTCTGCGTCAGCTGCATGTGCCGGACGGCCCCATAGTAACGCTAAGGGAAGGATCTGGCCGTCGCCCTGCTATTTATGCATTTCCAGAACTGCTTCGTATCTGTGAAGGCTTGTCTGGGCACTAACGTCAGTTTTTGAGGCTCGTTCTCTGCCCACGGGCAGCTTATAAATATAAACGGGTATGGTTTAAACTGCCTGCTGAGTTCACTGCCGCACAGGCAGCTTAGAAATCTGATGAATGAAGATAGGGAAGGCATAGCTAGTTTAGTGCGTTGAAAATTATGGTGCATAAACCTAACTCCAGCTGTTCTGGTCGCAACAGAACCGTATAGCTGCCTTTTCATGAAAGTTGCTCCGAAAATAGAGCTTAAGTCTTCTGAAGAAAGGCGTCTCAGAAAGCTGGCTTCTGCAAATACTGGCAGTCTACGCGTCGCCCGTCGTTCGAAAATCATTGGCTAGTGAGCAAAGACATACACATGCGGAGTGGCTAAAATTTCTGAAACTGATTGATAGGCTCCTAAGGACAAAGCTCTTCATCTGATCTGCGACAACTATTTTATGAGTTACTGAGTCAACTCATCAGGCTTCTTCCTGATGCTGTCTTTAAGCACTTCTGAAGCCATTCGGTTGATCTGTTTGAAGTCGTGCTCGGTCAGAAACTCGAACTGTTTTTGCTTCCTTTTACTCAACTTGCCTTTATTGTCGAGAATAATCTTGACCATCAGGCGGAGCTCTTTAGCTGACAGATCAAGAAAGTCGTCCAGAGCCCGGTAGAGGCGGTCGGCCAATACCAGAGTGTCAATCTCTTTGGGCAGCAGATGTTCAGCTACATCGCCAATAACTTCGCAAAGCCATTGACAATAGCGAGTCAAATCCAGATACCTAAACAGGTGATCTGTTTCTCCTTCTATGGTGATGTGTCCGGCTTCATCAATGTAATAGTCTGTCTGGGCGCATATGGCTTTGGATAGCAGATCCAGTGTTTGATAATAGTCCTGTTGACGGTTCAGAATCCCGCCGGATACCGGCAGAATAATGCCCGGTTGCAAAATACCGGATTTTGCCAGTACATCCTGGATCAGGTAACGGCTGATCCGGCCGTTGCCATCCATAAACGGGTGTAGATAAACAAAACTGGCTGAGAGAATTCCTGCCCGAACACTGGCTGGAATGTCCGACTCGGCCAAGCGTCCTGACATGGCAAACCAGTCATCCATCAGGTCTTCAATATTTTCAGGGCGGGGTGGAGGCAAAGCCACGCCCTGGGGACCGGGGCCGCCTATATAGTTTTGCTCAACCCGGTAGTCAGGTTCCTGCTGGTGGCCATCCTTGATGATGTTCTGGATTTCAATCAACCGCTCTTTGGTCAGTGGTGTCTGACCTGCCATTTCCAGTGCCCGGCCAAAACGAATGTATTTGTCGGGTGTGATGTTTTCTGATTCAATTTCTGAAGAGGTTCTGGTTTCGTAGGTGGTCAGGAAGCGCGAGGCTCTGGTAAATACTTCTTCATCGTAATCTGTCAGAGCGCTGTTTATACAATGCTCCAGTCTGGCGTTGGACTCTTCACGCAGGGCATCCGTTTTTTGCACCAATGGCAGGAATCTTCTGTGTCCCGGTAAATTGTTGCGCAGACAGTATCGTCGAACATTAATGGGGTGAGCGGTAAAGTAGCGCTCTTCATCAAGAACCGACTCATATTTAACGGCTTTGCAGTCAGGTAATGGCAACAGGGTTTCCGTAAGGTACTCATACCAGAACCACAGACGACGACCCCAGCGGCTACTGGGGCGCTTCTGGATGGTGGACTGAATTTGATCTTTTGCGCCTGTTTGCAGAAAAACTTGCCGGAGATAGGCTGGGTTAGCACCTTCATACTTTAGAGCAAACAGAAGATGACCTGTCAGAGTCTCTTCCGGTCTGGCGGAGTCGGGAAAATTCTGTTCAAGAATCTCATGCCGCTTTACTTGATTGGCTTTGGTCCCCAGTAAGCCTCCGGTGTAGGAGCGAACTGAGTGAGGTATAACTCTCAGCTGATAATGTTCTTTCAACCATTCATAGCCAATGGGGGTTGGCATAAATCGAGCCTTTTGATTGAGGGTAAAAACTAAATACTGCCATAAAAAACTAAATTTACCCCAAAAAAATGCCTGAAAAATAAATATTGATCCACATGAATGTACAGATTATGTGCCAGAGGTTTGCAGCAGAACTCCGATTTCCCAGGATGGGGTAACCAAACTCGAAACGGGTTTAAGATCAGGTAGTCACGGGTACTGAACAATCTTTAGAAAACATAAAGGATCTTGTCGGCTTCCACCACAATGGGTTCGTTGGGGTCTTTCATGACCTCTCCTTTGATAATGGTGGGGGAGCCAAAGAGCAGACCCTTTTTGGGTATATCATCATTCCTGATATGAATCTGGATTTCTCCGGTTTTATCCCGAAACAGGTAAATCGAACATTTCAGTTTCTTGATGATTTGTCCGGAAAGTTTCACCAGTTCCTCATCATCTCCGTTCTCAATCACCTGATCGATGCTCTGCTTTTGATAGTGATGGGCTTGTGCAGAAGCGGGTGGTGATGGCAGAGGCAAGTCGTTTTCTGAAAAGGCGGGCAAGGACAACAAGCAGAGGCCGCTGAAGAAGAGTCCTTTCATAAAAATTATCCTTAGAGTGTCTATTTTTCAGGATAGCTCAGCTGGATAGCTGTCTGTAACCATCGTCTTTGAATATTAGTGGGGCTGCCTTCAAACAAAAGTCCAGTTGCTGAACGTAGCAGCCTGCCCCTGGTACCTGCCTCTCTCATCGTAGAGGTTCCAGACCAGCGCCTGCTCAATCATGAACCGTCTTCCGGTACTGGCAATACGGATACCTGAATAGTTTTTGATGTAGCCGCGTTTAGTGACTTCTCTTAGCAATCTGCCCCGCTCTTCCCTGTTGGGCTGCTCTGCAGAATGTCTGGAAGGCAGCTGAGTCAGAGTGTTCCAGTCCATTTCAAAAAGAGACTGGGCACTCAGGTTCCCGTAACAGAAGATCGGATCACTTTCTGTGCCGTGAGATAGTAGCACTGACGGGTGTTCATACAATTTTTTAGCCAGTTTGGGGTCATTCAGGGGCAGTCCGCAAAGCAGCTGACCCGTCAGTGTAAAGTAATTACTGGCCATCAGCAGGCTTTGTTGCTGAAGAAAAGGATCGTGCAGCGAGATCATGTTTTGCCTTGTTGCGACAGTGGGTAGCGGGAAAGTAGAATGGAAAAAAGCCTAAACGCTCATGGCTCAGTCGTAAAGTAGAGTTTTCCGGCCGTTTGTTGGGAGGCTGTCTGGATATAGGGTCAGACTATCTGGATTTAAAAGCGTTCCAGAAGAGATACCCTCATGATGGCATCGTACTGTTCCCGGAGAATGCAGAGTTCTCGCCTATTGCTTTGATCAGAGCGTTGTTGGGATTGAAGTACAGAGGCAGGATTCAACAGACGTTGATCTGAAGCAGAAGGGCTTTTTGTATTAATTCAGGGGCACACAATATCCAACGTTGGGAAGTAGGTTGAGAAGCGCCCCTTATCCCTTGTGATCAATCGTCCTTTTTCAACGCTTGCCTGTGCTCCAATAAAAAATCAGACAATACGACGTTTTTCTTACCTCCCTTGCGACGATATTCAAGGTGCTTTTTTGATGCCAGAAGTAAAGTTCTATGGCATGGAGCCCTGAGAGTAAGTCTAAGATCCTTGACTAAAGACAAAGTACCTTCAACCGTATGTAAAGGCGCCGGAAACTATTAGACCACTTTTACAGTGTATGGCACTCTTCCAGATACTGTTAGCAATACTATCCTCCGTGTTAGTTTTTTTTGGAACATTTAAGAGAGAGTATCCTCTAACTTTATTGTTGTATTAATAAAACTTGTCGAATATGGAGGTAACTATGGCACCTATCGAGATCAAATCGACTCAATCGACTCCAGAACAAATGGTAAGACAAACTTACCAACTTGACATCAAAAACCCGGAATGTGCCGGGGCAGCCTTTGGCCTCACTGTTGGTTGCCTTTTGGGGCACCCTGGTGATGGTTGCATTCTGGGATTCATAGCTGGCTGTCTTTGCAAACACTCCTATACCTCCATCAAAATTTATGAGCGAGATGTTCAAGTACAAAATATTGAAGCGCAAAATATTGAAGCGAAAAAGATTTCCAGAGAATGAGACTGGAGAGAGCTTTGGAATGAAGTTCAGACGGGCTATAAGCCTGTTTGAGCGAGTTGGGCATAGCGAGGTGAGCCGCAGCCAAACCATGGTAATTCGCAGCTAAACCATTGGAACTGAATGACTGATCATGGCCGGATCACAACATATTCGCTCTGAGTATTTATAAGCCCTGTCACTGTTCTCCATGGCCAGAGTATAGGTATTCCGGTTGGCTATTGCGGAGGCAGAAACATTCTGACATTTGATTCTGAGTATCGTTAGCTTTGCCCGCTGAGCTTCCAACGTTCAAGATTTTGTCTGAAACGGACGCTTTTGACATAACGGGTCATTAAATTAAAATCTTATTTACTATCGACCATGTATTGTTACTGAGGGGGAGAAATTAAGATACAGAACCTTCATGCTCCCGAAGTTTTGCTACTATCACTGAACTAATATTATTCCGTCATTGCTGAAGCTGCCGCTTTGTTAATCAATTTTAATGGTGAGTGCTTTCAACCCCAAAAAAATAGGGTGTGACTATTATGCTATCAGGTAAGTTAGCCAGTATTTTTGCAATTTCGTGCTCAGTAGCAATCGCAGGTTATGGTTCTGAACCGATAAAGAAAACTGCAGTGGTTGATGCGGGCAGTACCGGTTCAAGGCTGCATATCTATGAATATTCCCTGGACCCAGCCAACGGAATTCCTGTTATTGAGAAAAAAACGTCCAGCAAAAAAAAAGGAGGCATTCAGGAGGAAAAGGTAGATAGTCTGGATGGATATCTTCAGGGGCTATTTGCTTCAGTGATCGATGAAAACATAAATAATATTTATTTTTATTCAACCGCGGGAATGCGGCAAATCAGACCTGAGAAAAGAGCAGTCCTGAATGATGAAGTTGAACAATGGTTAAAAGATAACTTTCCTTCATCCACCATTGAAGTGGAGACAATAACAGGCAAAAAAGAGGGGCTTTATGCCTGGCTGGCGTTGAATTACGACAACTCGCGCATAAAATTACAGGGAGACACGGTAGGTGTTCTTGACTTGGGCGGTGCTTCTACACAGATTGCTTATGAGGTGGATAAGAATGAGGATTTCACCGTTAAGATAAGCAGCAAGACATACAAGCTTAATGCAGAAAGTTTTTTGGGCTTAGGGCTTGATCAGGCAATAAGCCAATATTTGAACCGGGCGTCATGTTTTCCTAAAGGCTTCCCTTTACCAGACGGCAGAAACGGAACCGGTGATTATAATACCTGCACCCGGAAAATTGAGCCCTTGATTACAAAAGTACAAGAAATCAATCACTATATTGAACATCGCCCTCCCAAAAATACACTCAGTTTTCTTGCTACTGCAGGGTTTGACTATACAGCATTAGAGTTGGGTATTAGCAAGGATTTTTCCATTAAAAGTCTCGATGAGAAGGGTAAGGCGTTTTGCGATAGTGCCTGGAATGACCTGAAGAGTGGAAAAACTTCTTATCCGGTCAATCCTTTTCTATGGCATTATTGTTTCGATGCAGCCTATGAGAAGGACTTGTTAACATTTGGGTATAGCTTAAACACCAAAGATATTCCCATTAAAACGGCTTCAAGTATCGACTATAAAGCCGATTGGTCAATAGGTGTTTTGTTTAACTCTTTTGTTACCCCTGTTAAAACTGAAAAAAGAGAGTATCGTACTGGACTCTTAAAATCAGAAAATTGCATGCACAATGGTGCAGCTTCTTCCATGTCGTTTTTTTAGGTCCCGGAGCACAATGGGTTTGGCAACTTTTTTTGGCCTTCTGTCACATTGAAAATTATCAGCTTTGGCCTGAAATCGCGTATTTCCGCCAGCTTCAAATCCTAAGAACTGAAGAACGGTTTACTCCCGGTGGTGACCATATGCAGTCTTCCTCAATGGCTCTCTTGCCATACCAGTTACAGAGCGGTTATCTGGAGGCAGAAGTTTCTGTAATACGGCAGACTTACGTTCCTTTGAATAGCGAGGCATAAACAAGGCAATAGTGGCACCACCCAGGCGGTATTTTTCAAGGTAGTTGTACCTGCATGTCGGGAGTTTGCCATAACCGCTGGAGCGTGGGAGCCATGAGTAAACAAGTCAAACTCACTGAAACCGCATACCCCATTACCGAGCCAATAATACGGCCAAAGTGGTTATGACACCCAAACCAGTCATCACTTCGGTTGTACCCGCCGATGAAACAGAAACCGTACCGTTGTCGGAAGCCGTGCTGGTGTAGGAAGGCGTACCGTTATTGGAAACAAAGGGCGTAGACACTGTCGGGCAGAGGGATGGGTCAAAATAGAGCTGACCATCAAGATTGTTCAGTCCACTCAAAGGACCGTCTGTTGAACCCGTGATAGCCGTCGAACCGACTGCGGAACTTGTGATATTCGTCGGACTGACTGTGGTACCCATGATAGTCGTAGGATCGACAGTGGAACCCGCGATAGCCGTCCAGGTATTTACAATCTGGCAGAGTGTCGGTGAAGTGGGCGTAGCCGTGACACCGGTTGAACCCACAGATCTTTCACACTCACCTGCCAAGGGTAGTGGATCAATGGCTTTCAGGCTGAATTGTCGTATAGCTTGTCGCCACGGGTTGACTGCCTGAAGATGGTTGCAAGCGAGGGCCAGTTGAATTCGCGAGTCAACACCTATCGCTGTAGTTTTTGTGTGGATTCGATTACCTGCCAGATTAAAAAGAGGCGGCTCTACATTGGGATCTTTAAGACCTGTGAGAGAGAAACCATCTTTTTGTACAGTCGATCCTGTAGCAGTTTCTCTACGCGTCTTGGCAACATTGTTAATGTCGACTCTGTTTCTGAAAATATCCATGCTGCTCCCAAACCCAAGAATAAAGTCACCCGCTTTAGCCATATCGCCCTCGAATGAATTCTCAATAACAGCAACCCTTTGTGTCTGGTTAATGATTGTATGAAGGTTAATGAAGACGCCTGCTTCTGGAATATAGCTGTCGCGCAACCTTGTTGCGGTTTTACCTATGATCGTGTTTCTGACGAACAGCAGGCCCGGGCCCGGGCGTATATCGTTGGCCGATGCATCCAGAGACTCTCTGCACTCAAGATTAAGTGCGGCCTTGGTGAGAGGAAGGTGAAACAGGTTGTTCACTACAATCAGTCTACGGTTGTAACACTTTCCTGAAACAATATTTTCAACCGTCCTATTGGTGTTACTAGGACTAACTGGCTGGAAAGTAAGGTGTCTTATATGACTGTCTCTCACATTGCCAAACTGGAAATTGCCATTCATTCCAATCCTGATCATATGAGGATCATAATAACCTGACCCAAGACTGATAATGATTTCAAAACCTTCATCTGCCGCCCCGATAATGTCCTGACCGTCCTTCAAAGTTATTTCACCACCAATAAGATAATTAACCGGGATGTTTTCCGGCGCAGGGGCAGAGGATACCGAAGATGTCGCAAGAGCAACGGATGCAGAAGGAGTCGCAGTAGAAGACGACACTACAGTTTCGGAAGAGAGAAGTATAACAGCATTCTCAGGAATCTGTTTGATCACATCAGCCAAATCCTCTGCCGGATCGGCACTCAGAACAAAGCACTCTCGTCCGCTAAAAAGGCTACGATACTGCTTTAGCTGCCGCTCAACCCCCGCCGTTTGTCCTATCAGAGAATCACACAAACCTCTCGAATTGGATTTCGAAGAAGCAGAGGTCGTGGTTAGAGAAGAGATCGTGGTTGGAGAAGGGGTTATGTTCAAGGATTGAGTCGCCGTCTGGGCTTCTGCAATCAAAGCCATTAGCAGGAATATAGGGACGACTAACCGGGCTGAATAATGCTGTAGCTTGACCATGCTCTGGACTCTTTGGAACAGTCGACAGGAAGTCTAGCCCTTGTATTTATACTTATCCATTAACTGCTGTAAGGGACACTCAGAAAAAAGCAATAAATTGGATGTCTCTATCACTGTGACCATCCATTGTCGTTTACATAGATTTTATTTTCAAAGTTAATATCAAATTGCTTTTTTATAAAATTATGAGAAAAGTAATGTCTTGATAAAAATTATTCTCCATATCATCATTACCCTCCCATCGCCTGCTCCCAATCAAGTTCAATCTTTTTTGAATGAGAATAAGCCGAGCATAAACTTACATTCGGCCTATCTGGTTTTCGGTTATTTGTTAATTCAGAAATTGTCAGAAGCTATAGATGGCACTGAGAGACATCGAATGCGCTTTAGGTTTGTTTTCTACGTCAGTCCCATAGTCATAATCAATGTCATCGAACTGGCTATATCGGTATTCAGCCCTGAGCGACATAGGGAGACCGGCTTCATTTTTAAATTCTACACCGAACCCACCATGCCAGCCGGTAACAGTATCATCCCCTTTATCCCCGTCAGAGGTTTTGGCTTCTGACTTTAAATTACTCATTCCGAAACGACCATAGACGTTTACAGTCTCACTGTAAGCGTGGCCTATAATCAGGCTTGCACCATATTCATCTTTAAACTGGATCTCTTCTTCAAAGGAGCTCAACTTGTACTCGGCCTTGGTTCTGTGATGGTTGTATTCAGCCTCCAGTCCCACATACATAGCACGTTCAATAGGGAAGTTATAACCGACAAAAGCACCATAGATACTTCCCTGATTACCAAAAGAATCAATTTTCAGTGATCCGTACTCCATCTCACTGCTGACTGATTCATACCCGGCTTTACCGCCAATGTAGAAACCCTCTTCAGATGCAAGCGCAGAACCTGCAAAGGTAAGAGCTAAAGCTACCATGGTTATTCTCATAATTACCTTCCTCAGTGTTGTGGACTAAACACCGCCATAAGTATGTGCTATCTGAATCTCGGTGCGGTTTTTTTTACATTACAACACAGCATTGAATAAACCAATAAACCAACCTCAAGGAAGAACATGATCATTAGTTATATTCAGGGAAGTACGTAAAAGTATTGAATCTATCCGTCGAACCTGGAGTTTCGATTTCATTTGATCGTCTATTCCCTGTCAAATACATACCAAGACGGTTAAAGCTACAAGTTTCAGGAACAGGAGTTATGATCATTTCTGGTGTTTGAGGACATAAAAAGGTGGCGTGCCCTAATCAATAGCATTCCTGCAAGCTTGCAACTGACAATAAGAGATACGGAACGAACAATAATAACGTCCAGACACTCCGGTAAGCAGTCCAATCTGCTGATGATCCACTGACTTCAATTATCCGAAACGGTTATCTGTACGGGCGCAATATCCAAACAGGCATAGGCTCGGTGTCGGTAAATACAGAGGCTGAAAGGCTATGAAAACGGGCTATCTGGAAAATAACCTATGGTAAATTCCAGATAGCAAAAAGCCCGCAGTGTTCACTAACGCTACGGGCTTCGCTGTATATGGTGCCGGCACCAAGAGTCGAACTCGGGACCCACTGATTACAAGTCTTTAATAAAGTTGTTTTATAACTACCCTTCACATTCCATGCATACCCTTAAGTCCTTGATATTAAAAGAATGCATGGATATTTACAGTTCCAAAGACTACTATAAAATGCTCTCCTATCCCGAAAGAAGTGGGGACTAATACGGGGACTAGATAGACACCAGACCACTGCTTCGATGTCAAAAGAATAACCAAATCGGACGAATCGCATGCGCCTTTGCACACCCTTTGAAATAGGAAATATGACGGTCGATGGGGAGTCAAAGACCAAAATCACAGAAGCGGTTGGTGGAAGAGGAGATGGCGCGCTTATCTTTAAAAGGCAAAGGGTCACGGTAGAGGCGTTCTATCGCTATCGTACAAAAGGTAAAGACCGGCTGATCTTCATCAGTCATTACGGTCGTAATGCAAGAAATGGATATAGCTTGCCTGATATAAGGGAGAAAGCCAGAGAATATGCTCGTTTGAAAAAAGAGGTAGCTCCCGTTGATTTGAAGGAGCATCTTGAAGTAGTGAAAGCCGAGCGTCAAAGAAAGCAGGAAGTACTAAAGAGAGAAACTGCAATCGAAGCCAGTCGGGGTTCATTAGAAGATTTATGCCGTTCCTACATTGGCAGTCTACAGCGACGCAAAGCCCCATCGGCCAAAGATGTTGAACGCTCACTTTCCTACAACTTGTTCAACCCATTCCCTGAGCTTTCCCTGCAAAAGGCAAACAGCATTACTACCGACGACTTGATGCCTGTTTTTCAGCGCATACTAAAACGTGGAGTAACCACAGGTTTTAACCGATTCAGAAGCTATCTATTAGCTGCTTATAACCTTGGCTTGAAAGCAGATTATGACCCAAGGCAGCAACTGGAAACAGGTAAGCGTTTTGGAATTCAGTTCAACCCGGTTGTCCCAATCCCCAAGTATGCTGACTATGAGCGAGTTCGGGAAAGAGTCCTTTCGAATGACGAAATACAACAGTTCTGGAATAACGTGGAAAAAGGAACTCCTGATTGGAGCCCTCTTTATGGGTTACTGGCGAGATTCTGTCTTGCCTGTTATGGCAACCGACCTGAGCAGTTGAATCATATCCGTTGGAGCGATATCGACTTTAACCAGCGAACGCTAGTTTCACGGACACCAAAGGAAAAAATGCTATCCCGAAAAAACGGGTCATTCCTCTTACCAAAAGGGCGCTGGATATACTGGAACAAGCCTCTGTATACAGAGAACCTCAACCAGAACGATTCACAGCCAAAGATTTGCGCCAGACAGCTACCCGCCTGTTTGCAGATAGCAGAGTACTGAAGGAGCATCGCTACCTGTTACAGAGCCGCGAGGATGGCAGAGTGGAGTCCAGGCATTACGACCACGATGACCGCTTGCCTGAAAAGCGTGACGTTGCAAAAGTGTACGATGACTATCTGGGGAGAATCATTGATGGCACTGTGGAAAAGCCCGAAAAAAGGGTGATTGATATCGACCATTACAGGCAGAAGGCAAGCGGAACCGTCTAATACAACGGGTTTGGCCCCCCCTGACACAGAGGTCAGTGAATCGATCCGGAAATTGTCTGAAATTCCTGGCTGTTAAACAGGTTTCTGGTTTGGCTGGAACAGGCTTTGAGCTCACACATCAGCTGATAGTAAAGGGGCGCTTCCTGGTTGACCCGAGCAACAGTCAAAGACAGTTCTGAGTGCCTGTCTGCTGCTAGATCGGCCAAACCGTGGGCCAGAAACCTTGGGCAAAAGCCGATAATTTCCGGCGTTCCCGTTGTTCTGATGGCCAGGGCGAGGGGGGCAGTCTCATTCTGGAAATCATTCATTAACAGCAGCTTGTCACCTTCTTTCAATGCCTTGATTCGCTGCCTGGCTGATTCAGATACATAACGAACACCATGAACAAAGAAATCCAGCTCGATAGCACTCTTCCCGGTCAGGTCCAGTTCCGGGAAAATTTGCAGGTTGTCCGTGCTTTTTACGCCGCCAGTTTTGGCCAGTACCTGTAGCGGACTAAGTTCTTCTTCAGAGAGTCCCAGTCAGGACATCAGCATTTTGTATTCCGGCCTGCGCGGATTCAGCAGCCTGTTGGCGAATAATGGGAAGAGTTTGTCCGACTTATAAGTAACGTCAAGCTGTTCCATCCCGGAAAAGGGGATGAAGGATTCGTTCCTGGCCCCCCAGGGTGTAATCAAAGATAAACAGTTCCTGGTCCCGGGACAGCTTGCCTACTGTGTGCCAGTTTCTTTCTTTCGGGTCTTGCCAGGCTAAAAAGACACTATTCATTGAACGAGTCATTTCAGAGCACATAACAGGTTCCTTTTACCAGCCCAAGATGCTGTCTGCCTACTGGCAACTTGGCAGCGACAAGCAAGGTGAGCATAAACTACTCTGAAAATTCGTCGCTATTATTTGTGGTACTTAGTGCTATACTTGTCCAAGATTGAGTAAGGTTGACTATGCGGGTATTTAAAAACAAAGCGTTCAGTAAATGGGCTTTCAAAGAAGGATTAAGTGATGATGCCCTGCTAGCCGCAGTCAGCGAAATAGAGAATGGGCTGGTTGACGCAGATCTGGGAGGGCAGGTTCTCAAGAAGCGTGTAGCCATAGCAGGCAGGGGCAAAAGGGCTGGACTGAGGACAATTCTGGCGTACCAGTTTAAAGACAAAGCTTTCTTTGTCTACGGTTTTGCCAAAAATGCTCAGGCCAACATTGACGCAAGAGAGCTGAAGGCGCTCAGAGCCTATGCCAGAACCCTGTTGAGTTACGATGACCATGATCTGGATAAAGCGGTAACGGCGGGAATACTACTGGAGATCAGAAATAATGGATAAATCTATTTTAGATGCAGTGCATGATGGCGCTAAAGACCTCCATGAAGCGGGCTTGATGGACGACACTACCCTACGGGAGTTTGACGCCCTGTGCCTGCCTCCTGTTAAGCAGTACAGCGCCGAGCAAATCAAGGGAATCCGTACCAAGGTAAAAGCCAGTCAGGCCGTATTTGCTGCTTATTTGAACATCAGCAAGTCCACGGTGCAGAAGTGGGAACAGGGGGCCAAAAAGCCGAATGGCCCCTCTCTGAAGTTGTTAAATCTGATCGAGCAGAAAGGATTGGAAGTGCTGGTCTGATCTTCCTAATCCGTCATGGCTGGATACCGTTACGACAGAAGTGGCGGGGGCTTATTTTACGGTGACCTGGCCGTTCATCTGCATGGGGAGGAGCCAGTCTCGGAGTTTTGCCAATTGCTGACTTTCTTGCTCCAGCATATCCTGCCTCTTGAAAATACTCTCAACTTGCCTGGTATATTTGTCAGTGATATGTTCTGATGGCAGGCGAACTTTTACTGTCTTCAGCACAGTTCCGGAAATTTCTTTGAAAGTTGATCCTGAAGAATATTGAATAATGGCTTTTAAGCAGTTTTGGACTGCATAGAAAATAAATTCGGAAGAGTAACCCTTGGATGGCATAAGTGACTTGAAGCCTTGATTGGTTGTTACTTCATTTCTGGCGATAGCCATATAGCCTATTGGTGCTCTTGAGCTCAAAAGAACAGTACCCTTGGGATATTTTTTCAAAGAAGCAGATTTGATTCCATCACTGCTTACATCGACAGCACCACGAGAGATAAACTTGCACTCAGTGTTGTTGGACAGGTCATTTGGTGTAATCCATGGCGTACCTGACTGACAGAAATTCTCTGCCGCTTTGGTTGATGGTGTACTGCCACCAACAATCTGACCGAGCTTGTCCATTGTGCCATCACCCCACCCCACCGGAATCTCCCGCTTCAGCACCGATCTTTTTAGTTTACTATTTTTAATCTTGTAGGTGTCATGCCATTTTTTGATGGTATTTTCTTTATCTTTCATATCGAGTAAGTCAGCAACTTCCAGATGTATGTCAATAACCTTACTTTCACTGGTTGCTTTTATAACATCTACCAATGCTGCCACTCCAGAACGGAAAGCTTTTTGCCTATTCATTGTATTGCGAGCTGACGCGATTGGTTTGCTGCGTCCTTTGGTGCCTCTAATGTAAAGGGCATCCATAGGGTCGGCTCCATCCATGGCAATTTGCTCAATAGAGCGACCAAGATACTTAGCTGACTCAAGGGTCACTTCAACGGATTTATGATCAGCCCGACACGACAGTTGCTTAGAGAAAGCATCTTTATTTTCCGAAGCAAATTTTATCAGTTCAGCCAAAGATGATACTGATAGCTCCAGTGCTTTATACCCATCTGTAACACAGTCTCTCTGCTCGGCTGATCTCATTAGTTCTCGGTAATACAATGTTTCTGAAGATGTAATGAGTCTGAGCGCTTCCTCTTCTGTCATTAGTGTGTGATCTGCTCCCTCAAAGATGAGGCGCAAGTATTTTTCTAGATTGTTATGCAGCGATTCTTCTTCAATATAAGGTACTTCCTCGGGTTGGAAGGTGGCTATTTTTTTGTTTTGTTTGCTGTCCATCTGCTTACCTTTTTCCATGCATCGGTTTATGCCAGGCAACATTCCTTGTTATAGGTTGTCATATGTAACCATATGCCTCTATTTCATACCAATATATGCTGAAGTGAGAAGGATATACATGTATGGAAATATATTGAAAATAAAGTGGGGACTAGAGTGGGGACCAAAACTGAAAAAGTGAGCAGATACAAAAAAGCCCCAGACTATGCTGAGGCTTTTAAGTGCCTGATTCTACAGGGCTTTGTATGGTGCCGGCACCAAGAGTCGAACTCGGGACCCACTGATTACAAGTTGAGATTTTCGAACATCCGTACTGTTCCCTGAAATCCCATTAAACTACTTAAAACCCTTTATTTATAGGGCCTAAAGCCTATATGCTATTCTATGAGGTTCCATATTATTCCACTGCGTTGCGCCAGAAAAGAGGCGCAAAAGAAGGCGCAAATAATGACGGACAAATAACTCGCATGGAGGATTGGTAAGAGCGGCACATACAGCCTTTTGGAGGTTGCTGTTGTAAAAAATAATAATCAGGAGTAGGTAAGATGGCACAACTCTCAACATTTGAGCTTGAGAATATTAAGTACCGCTTGAGTGAAATGGTTGGCAGCCGTGGTGACGGCACGCTGATTTTTGAAAAGCGAAAGAGTGGAGCCATCGAGGCATACTACAAATACAAACATCAGGGTAAAGAAGCCAAAATCAAAATCGGCTTATATAAAGCCACCAAAGATCGTCATGGCTATAAGCTGGCGGAATGCAGAGTTAAGGCTAGGGCACTGTCGAATGTAAGGAGAGAATGTGGAGGTGACTTGAAAGGTCACCTTGAAATGCTGGAACGCAAGCGTGAACAGGAGCTTTTAGAAGAAAAACAGCGACAGGAAGCAGAAGCCCTGAAAGGCTCGTTCACTGATCTGATTGATGCTTATGTGGAAGATCAGAAGCGGCAGGGTAAAAGTTCGGCCCATCAAACAAAGCAGGCTTTGGAACGTAATGTGGTAAAGGCATACTCCCAAATAGCGGCGAAGAAGGCTAAAGACGTAACACCAGATGATATTGTTTCTATACTCGCAGAAATCCATAACCGTGGTTCAGAAGCTGAATCCGTAAGGGTTCGGGCAATTCTCCATGCATGTTTTTCCTTTGGTATGAAGGGGGATTACGACCCGACCCGAGTTGGCAAAAAGCGTTTTTATATCCAGTACAACCCTGTAGCAACAACGAAAAAAAACACCCATGCAGTTAAAGTGGGTGAGCGGGTGCTAAATCATAAGGAAGTAAAAGAACTTTGGGACAACATTACTGATGTGCATCGTGTTGGCGTTGTTATGGGGTGCTTCATTCGTTTCATGTTTGCAACAGGTGGTCAGCGCCCTTTGCAGCTGGCGAGGGCCCGCTGGGAAGATTACGACTTCACACGTAACTGTGTCACTCTGTTTGATAAGAAGGGCAAAAATGGCAAGGTAAAGGTTCATGTTGTCCCACTGACTGCTCGGGCGCTTGCGATACTGGAAGAAGTTAGGCCTTTAACAAGTAAATACCCTTGGCCGTTTTGCTCTGGAGTTCCCAGTCGAAAGGCAGAGACAAAAGGTCAATTGACCTCTTACAACGAAGGCTCCTTTAAGAATGCTTTTAGCCGTTACAACAATAAGCTCAAAAAGCAGGCGAATGAGGAAGGAAGACCAGAGCCGGAATGGTTTACAGCTCGTGATATTCGCCGAACCATCAAAAATATTCTGATTGATGCTGGAGTCAGCCGTGAACAACGGAACTTGCTTCAATCCCACGCCCAAGTGGGCGTAGATATTAAGCACTATGACCGGCATGAACACCTTTCTGAAAAGCGGGAAAGCATGAGGCTTTATGACATTCTTCTGACCAAAATTATTGAGGGTACTGAAACAGTGCTTATTGACCTGGAGGAATACCAGAGAGCTGGTGGCTGATAATCATTTTTCTCTCATATAGCTCAACTAATAATAAGAAGGTAAACAAGCATGTCCATTAATCTTTTTCCTCATACAATCAGCTCAACAATAACTTTAAGGGACGCTGTATTGCTTATGGTTGGGCAGGATCCCAATAGATGTTTTGCTACTGACTTTGAACCAAACTATGGCCCTTTTGTTCCGATAACTGATAATGAGCAGGAGCGGCAAGAACTGTATTCCGCCTACGAGTATCTGAAAGTACTTAAAGAAGAGCTCACAAAACCCGATGGTTGTCTGGTTATTGATCGCCTCGTCGTTCATGTGAAAACAGTGAAAGTCAGGAGTAGTAGAATAGATATACCTGACCTGATAACTCTTGCAAGGGTTATTCAGGAAAAGCAAGACCGAATTGAACATGAAGTACTCACCAGCGGTGCGTTCGAAGTTTTACCCTTTTCAGATAAGCCCTGTATTTCGATAATGAATCCTAGTTCCTTTACTATGAGGGAGGTATATCAGGGACACTGGACTATACAAAGCTCCACTGCTGTATCAATGGATTCGATTAGAGAATGGGCTATATCCAAGGGGATTGACTGTCAGTTCGCAAGGCTTGGGGTGGGTAAGGCTCAAAAAGTGCAAAGGGCAGAGGATGCAACAAATTTGATTGATTTATTGATCAGTTGTAACTGCCCATATATAAGCGAAAAATTGAAAGCAACCCTATTGGCTGTGAGGCATAACTGTGAGTATGGTCACGATACACTGACCTTTAAGCAGTCAGCTGAGCTATTTGTTAGAAAAAATTATTCACACCTACCAGCAGAAAATATTGGTTCTATAGTGAATACCAATGTGGGCAAGGGGAGAGCCAAAAAGGGTTTTTTAAGTCTTTCTGACTATTTGGGGAATAAAAAATAACGGCACCTCTTTAAACTCATAAAACTCAGGAGGTTAGCCTAAATACCTCCTATTTTTTTATCCAATGACCCCTATTCATCTTATTTTTCTATCGCTGGTTAGATGCTTTTCTCTTCCTATCGTTCGAACGAAAACCATAACTCTTCAAGGAATCAGAAGGAAAAGCATGAACAGCATCTATCAGCCTTATCAAAGCCATCGTGAGCGAGTTAACAAGGATGAGACAGCAAAAAAATATCTGACTCGATCGGAGCTTCTTCAGCGTTACAACATTGGCAATACGACCCTGTATCGCTGGTTGAACAGTAAAGAGATCGGCTTTCCATCGCCGACGTATTTTTCTGTCAAAACACCGCGCTGGAAAGTTTCTGAGCTTGAAGAATGGGAGCTGAAGTGTCAGGAGGAAGGGGCTAAGTGAATATGGCTAAAACTAATCCCGTGATTCATCAATCACCTGAACTTCAATTGTTTGAATCTATGCAAGCAATGGATTTGGCTCCGCCTTCATTACCTATCCCAGACGGTCAGTTCAATCGCTTTCATGTAGAAGGTGACAAGCGAGGCTCCAGAAATGGATGGTGCAATTTTGATAACGATCCGGTTCCCCATGCCAGTTTTGGTAGCTGGAGAACAGGGAAGACATATTACTGGTGTCTCTACGATAAAAAACAGCTCAGTTTTTCAGAGCAAACCAAACTGCAAGAATCAGCTCAAAAGGCTGCAGAGCGTAGAGACAGGAAGGTAAGAGAGGAACAGGCAATAGCGGCCATCCAGGCCGAGGCAACATTCAGCAGGGGAAATCCTGATTTTGGGTACTTTTCATACTTGGATGATCAGAAAAATGTGGGTCGTCATGGTGATATCAGGAAGTCAGCCAAAGAGATCATGTTTCCGGTTTGCGATGTTGACGGCAAACTGATGAGTCTGCAGTTCATTGACGAGAACGGAAATAAACGCTTTCTTCCCAAAGGTCGTATCAAAGGCGGATGTCACCTTATTGGTAGCTTGGGCAGGATACTCTGTATCGCAGAGGGCTATGCTACAGGTGCCAGTTTCTATGAGTTCTCAAAAAAACGTTTGCCGGTTGCTATCGCTTTTAATGCAGGAAATCTCAAAGCAGTGGCTATGGCATTCAAGAAAAAATTCCCCCACTTACAAATTATCATCCTTGCAGACAATGATCGGTTTACAGACGGTAATCCAGGTAAGAGGAAAGCCTACGAAGCGGCTAAAGCAGTAAGTGGTCAAGTGTACTTACCTCTGTTCGAGGATGGTGAGCCAGGCACTGACTTCAACGACTGGCTCAATATCAGAAGGAATCGACATGGAAATTAAGTCGATCTTTGAAAATCTGGAAGAACCTGTTGGTGACGGGTTCTATATCCAGAGTGGGTATCTTTATTTTGAGCCCAAAAAGACAGGCAAAGAAAAGGTGCCACCTCAATCGGTCAAAATATCAACTGAACTTCGTATTACTGCTCGAACACGAGATGTTGATGGCAGACAGCATGGGCGCAGGATGGAGTTTCATGATGCTGATGGTCGTTTAAGGATTGTCTGTATTGCCAGCTCATCCATGCAAACAGATGGTGCTGAAGTTCGTCAGCTTCTGGCAGATCTTGGACTTGAAATAATGCCATTCAAACAGGCTCGTGAGTTGTTAAATCGGTACATCGTTATGAGTCAGCCGAAGCAAGCGGCTTTGTGCCTTGATCGTCTTGGTTGGTGCAGCAATTTCTCTGCATACATCCTGCCCGACAAAACTATCGGTACCACGGATGGCGAAGACATCGTTTATCAGCCCGTAGCACCGGGAGGACACATTACCATCAGGCAAATAGGCAGCCATGTGGATTGGAAGAGAATGTCTCAGCTCTGTGAAGGAAATAGCCGTTTGGTTATGGCTATTTGTGCTGCTTTTGCGGCTCCACTGGTAGAGCTAACAGGCATGGAAAGTGGTGGCTTTAATTTTGTTGGAGGCAGCAGTACCGGCAAGACTACAGCGCTTTATGTGGCTGCCAGTGTGTATGGTGATCAGCATTATCTTAATCGTTGGAGAGCAACTGGCAATGGTTTGGAAGCTATGGCTGCTGCCCATAATAATGCTCTGTTGATTCTGGATGAACTTGCACAGGTTTCACCACGAGAGGCAGGGGAGATTGCTTACATGTTGGCCAATGGGTCGGGTAAAGCCAGGGCCTCTGTAACAGGTGGTAGCCGAACCATTGTCCGCTGGAGCCTGATGTTTTTAAGTGCTGGTGAGATAACCCTGGCACAGCATATGCGCGAAGGAGGTAAGAAAGCCAGGGCGGGGCAGGAGGTACGAATGGTGGATATTCCTGCTGATGCAGGTGCCGGGATGGGCATGTTTGAAAACCTGCATGAGATCGAATCGCCATCCCGTTTTGCGGAGGTCATCAGGGACCTGTCTGCAAAGGCATACGGTCATGGCATTGTGCTGTTTCTTGAGCAGGTAACTGACCATATCTCCCAAGATAAGCTGGGGTTATTGGATGTAATCAGAGAGGCCGTCGATGGTTTTATCGGTCAGGTGGTACCTGCTTCGGCTGATGGCCAAGTTAGGCGAGTCGCTAGAAGGTTCGGTTTACTTGCTGCTGCAGGTGAGCTGGCTACCAGTGTAGGAATCACTGGGTGGAAGGAAGGTGAGGCAATGATGGCAATAACCACTTGCTTTTCGGCTTGGCTCAATGAGCGGGGAGGCATTGGTTCGCAGGAAGAACAATCTATTTTGGAGCAGGTAAGGTATTTCTTTCAGTGTCATGGTGACAGCCGTTTCAGTGAAATTAACAGGGATGCCAATGACGTAAATACTCAGCCTTTGAATCGGGCAGGTTTTCGGAAAAAGAGTGATGAAAATATCCTCTTTTTGGTTTTCCCGGAAGTATTCAACAAAGAAGTTGCCAGTGGATTCAATCCAAAGCATGTCGCCCAGATTTGTGCGCAGGCAGGTTATCTACTGCCAGACTCTAACGGCAAACACAGTCAATCCAGAAAAATCCCAGGTACGGACAAGAAGGCTCGCTACTACATCTTTACCGCTCTAGTTCTGGGAGGTGAATGATGTTCGACCTGAAAAAATTCAAGGAGTCACTGCAATACTGTGTACCGAGTGTTACTGGTGTACCTGAATCTTCAAGCCCTGTGATTATGCAGGATACACTGCCATTCTACGAGAACACCGCCATCCTTTCTTCTACGTTCCAAAGTGTGGCGAGTTCTGAAAATGGCACATCAGGTACACCTGACCAAAGTCGTTGGTGTTCCCCTGTTATTGAGCATGTGCCTGTTTCAGGTATGGCTGTTCAGTCATTGGAACACCTAAAACATCGGGAACACTCAATTAACGATGAGGTCGGTCGGCAGCAGACATTAGAGCAAATTATGCAATATCTGAGTCAGCATTTGAATATCTCGCAAATGGTGTTGATGACGCGCTTTTTCACCCAGGAAGACATTGCTGATATAGCCAGAGGGATGTATAGCGGAAAACTAACGGCACTGGTTGATCTGATTCGAATGGACTCCAGGTTCCTCTTTCATTCGATTGATAAATAATCAAACTAAATCAAACGGAGATCATGCCATGGCCCGAGGCGGATCAAGACCAGGATCAGGTCGCCCCAAAGGTAGCAGTAACAATCGGCACAACGAACTCAGGGAAATGCTGACTTCTCAAGCTGAAGCCTTGTTAGAGCAGCTAATCACTCTGGCTAAAGAGGGTGACTTGCAGGCTCTGAAGTTATGTATTGATAAAATCCTGCCATCCATGAAGCCCGTTGAAGCACCTGTCCATGTCAGTACTGACGGTACTGCCACCTTGGCCGAACGGGCGGAAAAGGTTTTGTTGGCAGCTCTATCCGGAGATATTTCAGTTATTGAGGCAAACCAACTCCTGTCTGGCATGACCTCCCTGGTTCGTATCAAAGAGTTTGATGAGTTGGACAAGCGCCTGAGTGAACTGGAAAAGCAAGCTGAAATGACAGCTCGCCTTGGGAGGTAATTCATGAAAAAGGTTCTTGATGAATACCTGAGTGAATTACCTCTTGTCATTACGCAGGCGCTAGATGGCATTCATAACCCAGCAGCCCGCTGCGTCATTATACCGGGCACCCCCAAAGGCAAAGCCAGGCCAAGGATGACTCGCAGAGGGCAAGTTTATACCCCTTCAGCCACCTCCACGGTAGAGGCATTGGCAAAAGCGGTTGCCATTAGTCAATGCCCTGCAGCGCCTTATGACCACCCTTTGAAGCTAGATCTTCTGGCGATCATGCCAGTCCCTAAAAGCTGGACGAAGACTAAGCGGGCGGAAGCACTGGCTGGGCACATTCGACCCGCAGTCACTCCGGACTTTGACAACATTGCCAAACTCTACTGTGATGCCATGAATAATGTTTTATGGGTAGACGACCGGCAGATTGTGGATGGTCGCAGTATCAAGTGCTACGGAACTATGCCAGCCGCTATTCTTTGGTGTTGGCCTGCAGAGTATCCCTGAAAATAAAAGCAAGGAGCAGCAATTATGATATCCATTAATACAAGGCTTAAGAAGCTGGTTCAGCAAAGTGGTTCACTGGATGAGATGATTGAATATCACCGACAGGCACTAAAGTGGCTATATAACGATGATGACGAGCATGAAGAATATATAGTGGTTACCTCTGAAGAGGCGAAAGCATCTTTTGAAATCTTCTGGAAGGATTGGGCAGAAGCTGGTTTACCCGCGCCTGCTCGACTACGAGGGCCAAGTGTAGCCGATCTGATTGACCTTCATGCAGCCAAATTATGGGGGCCACAGCACAGTATTGGATCATCAGCAAGAAAAGGCGGTCGATACTGAGGAGGTTATGATTTTCGCTGATAATTCTGAAGAAAATAGACAGGGCAACGATTGATTCTTTTACCGTTGCATGTGTATATGCCCGGATCATCATAGCTTCTGTATAGGTATTCTCTCGGAAAAGGAACAACCTTGTGATTGTTTTCTCTGGCAATTTTGTATGTAGTTCTTTTTTCAGTCATATAAGCCAATAAAAAACATAGTAAAGGGGCTGGTGGTCACGAATCATGCTTCTAGTAAAAAGCCTTCGTCTGGTTCGACTATCCCCGGTGCAATTCCAGAGCGTGGTTCACCAGCTCGAAGGCCATGTGTTCAGGTTAGCTCATCCTATGAAAGGGCGTTGTACAATGTTTGCCTACTGACAGCGTACTCCAGGGCTAATGCTTTCTTCTGCTCGCCAGCACTGATCCGTGCTTTTATCTCAGTCAGTTGCTGTTTGGTCAGCTTGGGTTTTGCTCCAATCTGCTTACCCTGCTTTCTGGCAGCTGCAATCCCTTCACGTTGTCGTTCCCTGATCATGCTGCGCTCGAATTCAGCAAAGGCTCCCATCATTTGAAACATCAGCTTATGCATAGGGGTGCTTTCACCTGAGAACATCAGGTTCTCTTTGTGGAACTGGACGCTAATACCCTGTTCGGTTAGATCTTCAACCAGTGTCTGAAGGTCTTTCAGGCTGCGTGCAAGACGGTCTATAGAGTGGACATGCAACAGGTCACCTTTGCGCAAGTGTCGCAGACAGGCTTTCAATTGAGGCCGGTTGGTGTCCTTACCACTGCAATGTTCTTCAAAAGTAGTATCCAGTTCAACACCATCAAGCTGGCGGGCTGTGTTCTGGTCAATACTACTGACCCTGATGTATCCGACGTTCTGTCCTTTCATGGCGGTCTCCTCTACTTCTTATTCTGAGTAAAGTAAAGGCTAGGCTTTGTTTTACACTAAGTCCAATTGAGCAGAAATAAGTTAATTGGACACGATAGATCAGTGACTTAGCGTCGTGCTGTGGTCTGTCCGGAAAGTACACTTAACTTGACACAAGTCGGTTCGACCATCCTTTGTCTATAATATATTCACGCTCTGTTGCAGGCTGGAATGCTACAACGTCCCAACGGAGGTGTGACGGGGCAATTAGCACCAGAGATACCGGCAGGGCTTCACACCTTCAACCCAATAAAACTCTTGCTTTTGGTGGTAATTGGGCTGACGTACAACATCTGGTATTTTTGAATGAGTATTGAAAGAAACTTAACATTTTGAATGATTTTAAGTTGACTTACCCACCTGATGAGCTAGTATTTCGGGTAACACGGCCCCCGCCTCTTCGTTGCTTGCAACCTACGCGGGGGTTCTTATTTTTACCTTCCTATAAGTCCTTTCCACCCATCCTGTAGCCCGATATCGTTTATTGACACCTTCCTGTCGGACTTGATTTCAGGGAATTCATCCAACTGCTGTATAAGTCTGTCGTGCCATTTCGTGGCAGGGCAAATAATGCTCATCAGGTGAGCAACAATGTTGATCAGCAGAAAGGGTTTGGATATCAGATCATTCTTTCCAAGGTAATGATCACACCAGCTAATTTCACCTGGAGCGGGTAATTTCGGCTGATCAATCACATTGCGATTCCAAAGGCGGCTGTGGTGAGCGCAGAGATTACGAAGGTAGTTCAACGAGCGTAACCAACTGGAAAATACCTTGAAGTCTGTCACCCCATACTTTGAGGAAATTTTCCTTTGATCAGGCACTTTCATCATCGAAAACAGCTGCGACATGGCCCCGAAGTCCCAGACCTCTATAGCTACCCAAATGGGTAAGTCTGCGCCATGAGTGTGACGATAATGCTTAACGAAATCTTCCTTTGATCGTTTCAGCAGATTTTCATATTTTTTCAGCCAGTTAGCATGTCGCTTATTTTTTCCTGCAAACGTCGGATGAAACTGGTCAATATTCTTGTAAGCGTAGGTATCTCGCTCACCGAGCAAATAAGCGATATCGACCCTCAAAGCCACTTCAATCCGTTCAAGTGCATCCAGCATCAATTGCCGTAAGTTCTTATCAAAAATATAGAGATTCACGGCATCAGAAAAGTGTGTGTTTGCAACAAACTCGTTTTCTTTAACCACTTGGAAATTTGGCTGAATGCGAAAGACCCGGAAAGGATAGAGGTAGGCACTCAGCCGGTAATAACCAATGCGTTGGAGATGATTAAGCGCTGCAGCTTCGTCAGAAACCACCAGATTACGCGAGACCAACAAATCCAGTTGTTGCTGGAAAGTTTTCCAGGGACGTTCGTAAACCATTGAACCTCAGTACTTATGCGTAGTTTTTTATTTGGCAACCAGCCAGCGTGTTATTCACTAACAGGATACTATAGTGACCTGCTAGATCCTGCACCAACATAAAAATATCAATATCAAGTGACTTTAATCCCTTCCACCCCAAGCCCGTTTGAGCCCTGAAGAACGATCAGCAAGCAGTCGGGGTTCAGAATGGATATATCTTGAAATACCTGCTCTTCAAGCTGGTTTTCGTTATCCAATGGAGCAGTGGAGGTTTTGCCCATTTTCCAGATGCCATGTTGTATTGCCATACTGCGCTCCTTGCCTTGCGGTCAGGCGACTGCTTGTTCAACCATTGCACTGGCCAGTTGTAACTGGGTGGTTTGGGTTTGGTGGATTTGGGATTTTAGGGTGTTGCATAAAGTCATTAGCTCGTTGACTTGGGAGACTACACGAAGTTGCTCATTCTTTGGAGGTAAAGCAATAAAAGCATTATTTAGTTTTTTTAATGTAACTCTGGTAATAGCAACTCCCGTCATACCAGCTCGCATTTCTTTGTAGAAATAGGGAGACCTGAGTGAAAGTAATAAAAATGAATTTATAACCTCATCTGGACACTTCAAAAGAGCGACACTTGAGAGCATGGAAAAAGGTTTTTCAAGCGTGTTTATTGTTGCAATACCTGTCGTTGCACCATCTTTAATGTAGAGGATATCTCCAAACTCTGGATCACACCGGCTATAAATTTCATCATGTACAACTTGGGTAACATAGGTTGCGTTGCTGAGCTGAATGCCTGTTGGTTTTATATTTTTGGCGGATATGTACAAATAATCACCACTTTCACCATTTGGAGGGGAATGATGTGTCCCATCAGTAATTTTTTTTAAAACTGTGCCAAGCCTTACCCACACCCACCCCTGCGGCAGATTAAAGGGCTTTTCTTCATCGGTAATCACTGGCAACGGTTTCTGCTTCTTAATCTTCTTGTCTTTCACTAACTGCGCTTTCTCAGCCGCAATTTTTTCCAACAGTACTGAAGCCGGTTCATCCTCCGGATTCTGTGGCACCAGCCTGCCCATTACCGCCAGTTGCAGAACGGTTTGTTTAAGCTGGTCAACGCTGTGGTCGGTGGTGAACAGGGTGTCGAAGTGCCCGGCGATTCTGGCCCAGTTTTCGGCTACTTCATCGGCGGTAGTGCTGTTGGTTAAGGTGGCTAACAGTTCTTCCACCAGGGTTTGGTGGGCGGCGATGCTGTTGGTTTGTTGTTGTTCTAGCTGGTCGCAGAGCGCCATAAGTTCGTTGACTTTGAAAACTATTCGACCTTCTTCTTCAGCTGGAGGAATAGCAACTGGGCATGCTCGAAGTTGCGTTTTATTAATAGAAGCAAGGTTGGTTGTTTGCTTGCTGGAACCGGCAAAGTATTTTCTCGCTATCGGCCCATTGAGATACCTTTCTAGCCACAGCTCACTCTGCTTTTCTAAAAAAATGCGAACTTTGTAAACATGGTTTTGGTGAGCAACATAAGGTAATTCACCAAACCAAATGGCAGTCCTTCCAACTTTATCCCAATCCCCGCCTTCGATTATTAGCAAGTCACGATCTTTGACTCGATATTTATCTTTTTCATCCTCTGGGATGTCGATCTCTTTGATTTCCCTAAGATCAAGGTGTCCACGTTGCACATTTGCAACTCTGAGATATGGAACAGTAGTTAATGTTCGCCCTTCGAGCTTTCGCCCTTTTGTAATACCACTTTGAATATCTGCAATATCTTCAAGTCGCACCCACTCCCATCCACCGGGCAGCTGATAAGGTTTATCTTCATCCCTCATTGCAAGCAAAGGCTTCTGCTTGTTTATTTCTTTTTCTTTGAGCAATCGTGTCTTTTCGGCTGCAATCTTCTCCAACAAAACAGAAGCTGGTTCATCCTCTGGATTCTGCGGCACAAGCTTCCCCCGTACCGCCAGCTCCAAAATCAGCTCCCGCAATTTCTTAATGCCATGCAAATCCAGCTTGCTGCTACTGCCACGGCCGGACGTACTTTTGGTTGTGTGAGCACTGCCCCAGAGGTCAAAGTTTTCGCTAACGGCGTTTAACATCATTCGACTCCCTTCTCAGTGTTACCAGACAGGGCTTGTGCCAAAATTTCTTTCAGCTGACGGCGGGTTTCTGCCATTTCCTTCTGCTGTGCAGCGTACTGGCTCAACAGCTCATCCGGGTCATGACTGACTTGTTCGCCGATATGAGGGTTGTCGATATCGAGGTTGTAGATTGGCCAGTAGATGGCATCGGCAGCTTTCTTTTCCGTGTCGGCTTTTGCCTTAAGTGTTTTGGCTTCCTGGGTTTGCTGCCTGATCTGTTCGTTCAGGGCTGCTTTTTTGCTGACAACAGAGACGGTTTTCAGATCTTCTTTTAGCTGCTTAACGCTGGATTCCAGCCGGTTGGCCTGTTGCTTGTAGTCGGCTTCTTTATCTCTGTGTGGCTGTGCTTTTTTTTCGGCTTCAGCTTTGATGGTTTTGAAGTCTAATTTCCAGGCAAACTCATTCTGTACCCGGCTGGCAAAACCATCCGCTTCGTTGCCCCACCATACTTGCTCAGCTTTGAACTCTTCCACCCGCATGGGCCGGGTTTTGCTGTAGTTCTTGTAACCTTCCGGATAAGGGTGTTGGTAAAACCAGATGGTTTCTGTTGGTTGCCCCTTGGTAAAAAACAGCAGGTTGGTTTTAATGCCGGTGTAGGGATTAAACACACCATTGGGTAAACGGACAATGGTGTGCAGGTTACACTCTTCCAGCAACTTTTCTTTCAGCTTCGATTTGGTGCCTTCGCCAAACAGGAAGCCATCCGGCAA
This sequence comes from Endozoicomonas sp. SESOKO3, assembly GCF_024606255.1. NCBI lineage: Bacteria > Pseudomonadati > Pseudomonadota > Gammaproteobacteria > Oceanospirillales > Endozoicomonadaceae > Endozoicomonas > Endozoicomonas sp. SESOKO3. The sequence continues at coordinate 10,769 of NZ_JAHHPR010000100.1, read as the reverse complement.
GACCACAGCAGCACGACCATTCTCTTTGAGCAGGCGAATAAATAACGCCATGAACAAATCAGCCGTTTCTCTGGTTCGGATATTGGCCGGGAAGTTTTTTTCTATCCCTTCTTCTTCTGTGCCCCCAAAAGGCGGATTGGCCACAATCACGTCTACCCGTTCATCTTTTTTCCAGTCAGTTAATGGGCGGGAAAGGGTGTTGTCGTGACGTATCTGGCTGGGCACTTCAATGCCGTGCAGTATCATATTGGTGGTAGCGAGCAGGTGAGGAAGAGGCTTTTTCTCTACACCGTATATGCTGCACTGTAGCGTCTGTTCATCGGCGGGCACTTTAACGTAATGCTTACGCTTATGCTCAATCGTGCAGGTCAAAAAGCCGCCAGTTCCACAAGCGGGGTCCATGACTTTTTCATTCAGTTTTGGATCGATCTGGCTCACCATAAACTCGGTAACGGCTCGGGGGGTGTAGAATTCCCCTGCGTTACCGGCACTTTGCAGGTCTTTGAGAATTTGTTCATAGATATCCCCAAAGGCGTGACGTTCCTGTGCCTTGTTAAAGTCGATGCTTTCCTGAATTTTATTAATGACCTGTCGGATCAGCTGGCCTGACTTCATGTAGTTGTAGGCATCTTCAAATACACTGCGAATCACGAAGGCTCGTTGATCATCACCCTTTGGTTGAAGGGTTTGTAATTCCGGAAACAGCTCATTGTCAATAAACTTCTTAAGCTTGTCACCGGTAATGCCTGCAGGGTCTGCAGCCCAGTTCCGCCAGCGCAATTCTTCTGGGATAGGCGATTCATAGTGTTCTTTGAACAGCTCCCACTCGTGCTCCCGGTCATCAAAGATTTTCAGAAAAAGCAACCAGACCAGCTGTCCAATACGCTGGGCATCACCGTCTACCCCTACGTCCTGGCGCATAAGATCCTGAATGGATTTGATCGTACTCGTGATACTCATTGGTCTTCAGAAATTTCCCAGTAAACGGCCTGATGGCTAACTTCGGACAGGTGAAACCAGCTTGTTGCAACCAGGTTAAACAAAACGAACGCCCGCCCTCCATTAATGAAGTCTTCATCAATCAGATAACAGGCTTTGAGATTGTTGGCAGTGAAGGCGATAGAGCTATCCCACCCCTTGAAAGCGTAGCCATTAAGGGCTTCCAGCAAGTCAGGGCAATGCTGTAGTAAGTCGGCAATAGTATGCCACTTTGACTCACGGTAAAAGCTGTCAGCAGGCTGGGATCGTAGTTTGCTGACAATATCGTCGCTGGTAAGCAGTGAATCAAGGAATGCTTTAAACGATGGATGTTTAACATTTGTCATTGCATCAAGGTACTACCTATCCAAATAATACAGTTGCTCTTCCAGTTCTTTAAACGCCTTCTGGTACTGAGACTTGCCACCAAACGCTTTTACCAATTCTATGGGCGCACCTATCTGGCTAAATGCCTGATCCGTCAGAATAGTCATATCTTCCACTGGCTCGATGCCCACATCGGCGTATTTGTCGAGTAATGTTTCCAGCACCTGACGAGCTACCCCTTCGTATTGGCTGAAATAGTTTCGCTTCTTCACATTATTGGCCCGCTCCCGTCGAGTGAGGGCTGGCCGGTCAAATGCAATGTGACAGATCAAGTCAAACGGGTCCAATTCTGTTCCCAGTTTCTCGCCGACATTATCTTGTAACTCCTGCCAGAAAACACCCAGTTCTGTCAGTTCATCAATTATGGCTTTTTTCTTGTCGGCAGCGGACCACTTGCGGAGGAAATCATCCATGCTGGCATACTGCTTTGCGACACACTGTTTGGTGTAATCGTGCATGGATTCGGTGACCAGTTTGCCGCTGGCATCCAGATGCTGAACTCGATATTTGGTGACTTTAAACGCCTGCCCTTTGACATGGTACTTGATGCGGGGTGGCTCCGGCGGTGGTTCAGGGTCACCTTCATCGCCCCCCTCCGGGTGGTATGGGTTCTGGCTCAGGTTCCGGTGTTATTTCGCTGGGTGGATCAGTGATGATCGGCGGATCTTCCTCTATTCCTCCTCCGCCACCTTCTCCTTCGGGATTTTCAGGTTCATCCTCTGGCGGGATAATGGGCTCACCTGGCTTAGGCTTGAATATCTGTACCGGCTCACCATCGAAGTCTTTGTCGGCAAAACGTTCAGTGGCTTTTTTAAAGTCCATGATAGTAAACCAGTGTTTGTCGTGATCCTCGTCAATGCGAGTTCCACGTCCAATTATCTGCTTGAATTCAGTCATGGATTGGATGCTTTGATCGAGAACAATCAGCTTGCATGTTTTAGCATCCACACCGGTCGTCATCAACTTGCTTGTCGTGGCGATGACCGGATAAGTGGATTCCGGGTCAATGAAGTTATCCAGCTCATCCTTACCTTCTTCGTTATCACCGGTAATCCGCATCACATACTTGCGGTTCTCTTTCACCCGATCCGGGTTCAAATTCACCAGTGCTTCCCGCATGCGTTCAGCATGATAGATGTCGTCACAGAAAACGATGGTCTTCTGAAGCTCATCGGTTTTCTGCAAATACTCAGTAACCTTCAGCGCTACCAGTTGGGTTCGCTCGTCAAAGACAATGTTTCTGTCCATATCCCGCTGGTTGAATATGCGGTCTTCAATCAGGTTGCCATACTTATCGATCTGTCCTTTTTGTGGTCGCCAGCCTTCAAGATCAATATCGAAATCAAATCGGATGACTTTGTATGGTGCCAGGAAGCCATCTTCAATCCCTTGTTTTAGAGAATAGGTATAAACAGGTTCACCAAAGTAATGGATATTGGAGACTTCCTTCGTCTCTTTTGGGGTGGCGGTTAAACCAACGTGTGTTGCAGAGGAAAAGTATTCCAGAATTTCTCGCCATGCAGAGTCTTCACGGGCGCTACCACGATGGCATTCGTCTATGACAATCAGGTCAAAGAAATCAGGATCAAACTGTTTATAGATGTTTTTTTCTTCTTCATTGCCTGAAACGGCCTGATAGAGCGACAGATATATCTCAAACGCTTTGTTGACCTGGCGCTTTTCAATTTTGGTCATCGCTGGGCCAAAGGGTTTGAAGTCGTTGGACTTGGTTTGGTCCACAAGAATATTGCGGTCGGCAAGAAACAGAATGCGCTTCTTCTTTTCAGATTTCCAGAGCCGCCAGATGATCTGGAAAGCGGTATAGGTCTTCCCGGTTCCAGTTGCCATGACCAGTAGAACTCGATTCTGGCCTTTGGCAATGGCTTCAATAGTGCGGTTAATAGCGTTTGCCTGGTAGTAGCGCGGAGTGCGCCCGGAACCATCATCGAAATAAGGGTAATTGACGGTTTTTTGAGCTGGCTCGTCTAATTCTTTTGCCTGGCAGTAGCGACTCCATAGCTCACCAGGCGAAGGGAATTCATTAAGGGACAACTCTGTTTGGGTTTGATCTGCATTACCCGTGCGGTCGTAAAATTTGAAGCCATCTCCATTACTGGAGAACACAAAGGGAATATCAAGTGCTTCTGCATAGCTCAGGGCTTGCTGCATTCCGGAGCCCATGCTGTGCTTGTTATCTTTGGCCTCGATGACCGCTATGGGTTGGTTTTTCTGATGATAGAGGATGTAGTCTGCCCGACGTTTTTTACCTCGGGCATGGAGCTTACCGCGAACGATGATGCGGCCTGCGGTGAAGGTTACCTCCTCTCTTACCTGAGTTTGGATATCCCAACCGGCCTTTTCGATGGCTGGGGTGATGTATTTGGTACATATATCACGTTCGGATAGTTCTTTTTTGTTCATCTCTCAGATCCTGTCACGTCAAGACCTCCCAAACTGCAATGAATCGCCACGAAAATAAGACTGAATATCGGCGAAAAGCTTGAATAGTGGGATCATTGTACCAGTGATAATAAAGAGAATGGGAGTGGCAAAGCTTGATAAAAAATGAACTTGATGTACGTCAACTTCTCGGTGTTTGGTGCTGGCATCAAGAGTTGAACTCGGGCCGGGTATAGGTCAGCTTTCCAGACAGAAACAACCTGAATAATATCAAACCAGCTCTGGGGGTTCAGCTGATCATGCTGCTCCAAAAAATAGCTATCTTCCGGTTGCTTTTAATGAATTGTATCAGGGTGTGTTTGAGCAGTTAAAGCATTTTAAGACGTATAGAGTGGGTTGGGTATATGTGATAGAAGGCACTGGATAACCTTCCCCTAATCTAGTGTTGACCTATTCCGACGGAAAGAGGGCGCATTAGCAGGCGCAAAAGCTCAGAAAGCAAAAAGCCCGTAGTGTTCGCTAACGCTACGGGCTCCGCTGTATATGGTGCCGGCACCAAGAGTCGAACTCGGGACCCACTGATTACAAGCTCGACGGGCATACATATAAAACCTTTAAAAACAATAAGTTATAAACGGCTTGAGTATGCCAGAATGCACTAATTTTGCTTTGTTATGTCACCTGTATGTCATTTAAATCGGGCTGTTAGGCCTAATCTACCACTTTTTTGAGGTGCATTCATCGCAACTTTTCCTTCCATAAAAGCAAATTTCGACCAGCAACAATAGGCCTGGTATGAGTTGTCATTGTGCTTTCACAACAGCATTGTCTGTTCTAAATTTAGAGTTTCTCAAACCACGCATTGGCTGCACAGAGAGTCTGCATTATGATCGATGATCCTCTAAACGTCCAAAAACGTGCTGAGCTGGTAGGGTACATTTGTACTCATTACTCTTACTTTGATTACTTGATTTCGAATGTTATCTGGAGCCAGTTATCTTTAGAGAAAGATGTTGGAGTAATGATAACAGGTCCTATGGATATACGACCTAAAATTGAATTGGCCATATCACTTCTTGATCACTATGAGAACAGTGAAAAGTTAAGGGCGCTTCTTCAACGATTTAAAAAGAATGCTTCTTCTGGAAACGGTTTTATTTCAAAGAGAAACAAAATCGTTCATGGAGTAATGTCTAGCTCTGATGGGTCATCGACTGTGATGATAGAGTTACATAGGAAAAAGTCACAGAGAGAGCGTCACGAGATCTCCTTAGAATATATTCAGCAATGTCATGACGAAATTTTGGCTGCCAATGATGAGTTAATAAATCTTATGCAGCCAGAGGGAATCAATATTGACTAAATATTTAATCGTAAAAAAGCAGCTTAATAACTGTATTGTCAGGGCACTCATTGCGAGAGTGCCCTGACAATTATGGGCTATAAACTACTTCGAGCTTGTACCCATTTTTTTTCTCTCTTTTTCTTGTCTGCTATGCGTATGTTAATTAGTACGATTGTTAATGATATTAGAACTCACGCGCGGTATATCCCCTGTGTTATACGGCTTGATTAACCCCTAATAACAATCAAGAGCTTTGGGTTGTCCACACCCTCTCTTTCACATAAAGATTCGGATGCTTCAACAACGCTATGAACTTCTCCGGAATAATCTCCTTCTGCTGTGTCACAGTTGGAATAGACAACCTCAGCATTCGGGTCTAATTGCTTCAGTTTTTTAATTAATTCTTTAACTTTCACTCTGCTAGTCCTCTGCAAATAGCCGCATAACAACGGCATGGAGAGGGATGCCTCCGGCACCCCTCATGCTTGGGTTATACGGCAACCCAATTTTCACCACTGAATTCGAGCCTTACCCCGTCTTTTATTGCCCAAACCCTCGGAGGGTTTCTTGCGGTCAGGTCTGTTTTTATCTTTGCCCCTTTTGGTAATTTTTCGACCATATCCATCAGCATTTTTTGGTGCGGATATAACTTTAAATCTGGGACTATTTCTTTAGCAAATTCAGAAAGTTTCATGTTTATCTACCTGCTAGTTCAGCCGCATAACAACTCGCCTGTCTGGGACAACTTCGTTGCCCGTCAGCTTTGCGGTTATACGGCTTCTTCCAGCACTTCGCTTGCTGCCTTATTTTTTGCTTTACCTTTGTGACCGTCAATCCTCATTAGCAGCCTTTCCATGGCTCGCCAGCCTTTTTTTCCTTTTTCAAACGGCTCATTAAAATCAACATGCCATATATTGTCGTCAGAGGTTTCACCCTTCTTCAGCAGCTTCAGGACTTTGACTGTTCGGCCTGTAAAACCTTTTCTACTTTTTATACATATTGCTAAACATCCAGCTTCTATCTTTTTCATATGCTCTCCAAGTTCGTGCCTATCGCCGCATAACAACTCGCATCTCTGGGACAGCTACGCTGCCCGTGTGCTCTGGGTTATACAATCCCCCACTTATCCCGCAAAGTATCCATAACATCCTGCCCGTGATACCCGGCTTCATCCATCCATGCCGAAGGCCAGAGGTGATGTGGTTGGTAACCCATTAATACCAGGTCAGCATGAGCACGGTTTTCAGTATCAAATGAAAGGAGCTTTACAAAATCAAACTCTTTGCCATATTCCATGGCCAGCAACAAAGAAGCCGCAGCTTCAGCACTGGAGCCACCATGTTCTAATGCCATACTGGCCAGAGCGTAAGCTGATTTGCCACGATCCGAGGTGTTTAATATGGATGAGCGCTTGGTCTGCGCTTGTTTTATGTAATGTTCCAGTTTGGTTGTTTCCATTGTTAGACTCCTTTCCAGTGCGTTACGTATTGCGGTTGCGTTGAAGTTAACGCTCCGTTTAGTGCAAATATCCCGAGGTCAGCCCAGTATTCGCCGGTTGACTCAGTTTCATCGTCGAACAAAACTTTGCACTGCTGTCCATCTGAGGGTTTTTGTTCATCTAAGCTGATCCACTTGTCATCCATCATCTAACCTCCGATAGTCTCTGCCAACTTATTGAGCTTTATCATTTTATTGATTTTGTAGAAGTCGCTGATTTCAGGAATACGCTTTAACTGTTCCAGCACAATTTCTAAATCAGCGATTTCCTCGGCAACATAAAGTAGATATTTGTCGTCTTTGCGATTGAATGCCTTATTTAAGACCCTTATTAATTCGCCGCACTCTTCCATGGCTTGGCACGCTTGCGCCTGTTCACCAAAATACTTCAGTGCTTGTTCATAGATTTCCGGAAATTCTTCTTCTGCCAGTGTTTCCATTGCTATCTCCTTTTAACCCAACCACTTCTCACCATTACAGGAGGTACAGGTCCGGGTACCCATTAATTCGTCGGTGTTGTCGTCCCAGATTTCTTGCTCACCTGATCCGAAGCAGTCTGGGCAATCGCGCTTGTAACGGTTGTCTACGCGGTAGCGCTTCCAGCGCTTGGCGATCTTCTGGAATATCTCGTCGCCGTTTTCGATCATGTAATGGGGTTCTTCCCAGACGGAGCGACGGAGCATGAGGACATTCATCGCATGGATCATGTTCTTGTCGTCCAGTTCACACAGGTCGGCGACATTGAGCTGCCAGTCAGCTCCGTTGTAAGCAGAGAGAAGCACCTGGGCGGCGCATCGGGCATAACCGCCACCGTGATTCAGAGCCAGGTCGGATAGAGCATTGACCGAAGCTGCGTACTTTTGTTTGGGTGTCATGGCTTGTGCGGTCATGCTGTCTCTTCCTGTTTAAGATGGTCTTTCCAGACGATGCTTTTCTTTGAAATCGGGTTTTCCGAAGTGGTCATCACTCCGGGGGGGATTTGTTTAATGCTGCCTCCCCTGGCTTTGAATTCCTGAATTTGCGCTTCAATTAACTTGCGAAGGGCTTCTTTGTAATTCGGGGAGCGTTCTTCCGGCGATGTATTTCTTTCATCCAGAAGAATGCAGGCGGCTTTGATGGGGTCGGTCTCTTTTTTACGTCCTCGTTTTTTTATTACCGCGTCCATAACGGTCTCCTTCAGGCAATAGCCTGGGTTGGTCGTTTGTCAGGGTTGTTCAGGTAGTAGTAGAGTGTTCGTCTTGGGATACAGAGTTTTTCGCTGATGGTGGCCACCGGGACATTCTCTTCAGCGAGGGCTCTGGCCAGCGCTATATCGTGGTCGGAATGTCGTGACCATTTGTGTTTCTCTCCTGTCACCTGGCCGGTTATTCCCATGTACAGAGCCTTGCTAAAAACGCTGTTTCGGGTTCTGCCCAGAGCGCAGGCGGTCTCATCCAGTGGGTATTTTTTGTAATTGGCTTCGAGGTACTGTTCTTCTTCTTTTGTCCAGCGTCGCATGATGCTTACCCCAGTTCGTCCAGATCGAAAATGGAACGTTGGCAACGGCTGCCTTCGGGCAGTTTGAAAGCGGCGATCCGCACCTGTTGTTCTACTATGGGAACGTGAATGACCTCGCCCCTATCAACCAGCTCTTCCAGATCCCTCGTGCGCTGTCTTCTTTCTGCGAGCGGGAAGTGAATCAGGATTTCCGGGCCTGACATAGGTCTTGTGTCAGACAGCAGCTCAATGATTGGGTTAGGCATCGTCATCACCTTTTGAATGAAGCCGAGTGCTCTGGCCGACTTTGTTCATTCTTTCCAGTCGATCCTGCAGGCGGGTATGGGCGTAACGATCGACCATGCGGCGATCTTTCCAGCCCTGTTCGTCCATGATGGTTCTGTCATCCACTCCGGCATTGAGCGCTTCAGTGGTCCAGGTGTGTCGGAGGTCATGCCAGCGGAAGCGCTCTGGTATGTTCAGTAGTGTTTTCAGGTTGTTCCATTTCTTTCGGAATTCTCCCCAGCGCTGCCCATTGCCGTTATGAAAGACGACGTCTGAGTGAGGGCGTTTGTGCATCTCGCATTCACGCAATAGCAACTCAATACGTCGGGTCATTGTGGTAATCAGGGTGTCTTTGTTTTTGGTTCGTGTTTCTCTTTGGGAGCGGTCGAAAGGGTCAATCTCCTGTTCCTCTGCACTGTGAACAATGAGATAACCCGGACGGATCTCTTCTTCTCCTGTGATAGGGTCTATGACTTTTTCCGGCCAGAACACCCGGTCCCAGGTCAGGCCGATCAGGTTACTGCGTCGCCAGCCGATCCAGGCAGCCCCTTTTATCAGCCGAACCATCTCACTGCCATAGAGTTCCTCTGCCTTTTCGATCAGGCAGAAAAACTGTTCAGAGGTCAGGTAATCAATGCGCGATTTGCCCGGCTCGATGCGGTCGATGAAGTCGGCCAGGTTCATATCAATCCATCGCAGCTTGCGGTAGACGTAGGAAAGAATGGTTGAAGCCAGGGTCTGCCTGAGTCGCAGTGTGTCTTTCCTGACCGGCCCCCTGCCCTTTGCCTGATTCAGTCGTTTCAGCAGAGCAGGGTCTGTGACTGGGTATCGTGGCTGTGGGATTTCTTCGCTTGCCGGGTGGGGCTGGTGATACCAGACTGATCCACCTCTCTCTTTGCGCAGTTGATAGAGTTCTTTGTTCAGGTAGGATCGTTTTGTAATCTTCAGTTGATCTTTGAAATAGAGTTCCAAGCCAACGACTATGCCTGTCTCTGAGTCGTTCAGAGCCAGGTCTTCCAGTCGCCAGAATTTGTTCCGAAACTCAAAGGGAATACGAAGCATGGCGGCGTTGCTTAAATCGTCACCATGGCTGGTTTTGCTCGGGGACTCCAGCGTAAGATACTCCATCATGGCTTCACCGAAGAAACGTTCTGGCTTCTCCCCCCTTGATACTTTCTTGGCGTTGGCAATCAGCCTTTCGTGGAAGTCTTCCGCCTCTTCGTTTGTGTTAAAAGTTTCCCGAGTCCGCGAGATACCGAGCCGCTGGTCTTTGTAGTCGTACTTAATCCGCCATCCGGCGTCTGTCTTGACCCTCTTCCACGGTTTTGTACGGCGTCTGCCCATGCTGAATTCCTCTTCCTGCGGCGGCTTTCAAAGTAGTCCGCCAACTGCTTTTCACTGAATTTGATCCACCTTCTGCCATTGCCAAAGTCGTAGTACTCAATGTTTCCCCGTTCGACTTCGGCATAGATGAAGGACACGCTCTGGCCCGAGCGGTCTGCTACGTCGACCACTGACAGAGTCGGATCATCCTGAGTGTCCAGAATGTTTTGCGCTTCCATCTGTCTTCTCTTTTATTTTTCAATGTTGCATCTATTGCACCATTTGAGCTAAGGTTAGCTTAAAGAAATTGTTGCAGTCAATGCACCAGACGAAAAAAAATAAAGCCCCGGGACCGGAGCTTTAGGAAGAAGAGGGAGTTATGAAAGCAACAAAAGAGGAAGGATCAGCTGTTTACAGCCTGTCGGCGCTCAGCAGAGAGTGCCAGCGCCTGGACCATATTGGCAATCTGGGCACGGTCGAAGTCATCGAGTTTTTCGAACCCGGCCAGTTCTTCAGGGACGAACAGGTCTTCATGGTTTCTGAGACCCAGAGCTTTGGCAACACGCTCAAGAGTGGCACGGGTATAGCCCTTGTCCTTCTCCAGTCGCATGATGGTTGTGTGATCCATTGTCTTTTCTTCGGTCACACAACGCTCTGCCAGCTCTCGCATGGACCAGCCTTTTTCGAGTCTGAGTCTGCGAACATTGTCTCCGGGTATTGCCATGTTTATCGGGCCTGTCTCAACTGGTTCATTCACTACACCAGTCTCCCGTATTGGTTGAAATCTGTATACGGCAGCCAGTTCACCACGTTTCATGTGTGGCTTCCTGTTTTCTTGTGCATTCAATACACCAGAATAGTCGATTATTCTCGCACTTGAGGCCATTTATGATCACTCCTTTTCAGAATCTCCTTAGACAAAAGCCCCGTCCCCCGGTGGTCTCTGTGCTTCGTGACCGTTTGGACGTGGATCGCTCTACTCTATACCGATGGTCAAAAGGTGAGTCATATCCCCCTTACACAGTGGCCGCTGAAATTATCAATATCCTGGCAGAGTACGGTGTCGCTATGGATTACA
>NZ_JAHHPR010000099.1:0-6746 GCF_024606255.1 Endozoicomonas sp. SESOKO3 | reverse complement strand
GCATGATCTTTATCATGCAGTACGAGCCAGCATGTTAAGAAATGCTGATATCGATTTAATCGTTGCCGTTGCCGATGTTGTGAGAAAAATTAAAATGGCCTTCCACAATGAGTACATTCAGGTAAAACAGGATTTTCAGCAGAAGAAAGCGTGCTTTGAAAGCTCTATTTCCAAATACCCGCAGGAACAACAAGACCAAAAGATAGAAGAATGGCAGGAGTGTGAGAAGTCGGCCAAAAAAACGCTGGAATATCTGAAGTCTACCAGAAAAGCCCTGGGCCAACTGGCATTTAACCTTGAAGATCTTGAAACCCATTTACCAACGTGGGACATACATCGGCATAACTATGATGAAAATCGATTCATACATCACTTATCAAATATTTTGTTTCAGTTGAACAGTTCTTTGGGAAAAACGTGGAGTGAGTTACTGAGTGAAACCGATGCAGGTATTGTTGGTCAGTGCGTTATTCCGATGATTTCCGGTAATTTGTCTAATCCCCGGAAAATGTATGATCATTTCTGCCGCACGATTGATAGGGTAGTAAATTCTGCTGGCAAACAACATCTCTCAGAAACGCAGAAACAGGAATACGTAGCCAGAAGTAAAAAGTTCATTGAACCGCTGAATCCATCGGTAAAGCTGGACCAATCACAATGGCCGACTTTCCTCCGGGGAACCATGATAGGTGATAAGCGGGTGCTCATTCCAAGCTCTGGACTTGGTTAATGAACAAATGAAATCATGCAATTTATTGATTTTTTTGATTAACTGCGGCAGTCAGGTTCAGGTTGGAGGTAACGACAATTACCTTTCATTCTGTAGAAAGCATTACAGGGAGTTGTTTGGAAGATAAACGTCTTTTGTCGTGATACGCCTTTTATGGGTATAAATGACAGTAGATTCTTTTCATAGCAAACGGTTATATTTATATCCCCTTTCGATATTTGATGTTTCAGTGATGTTATGGATTTGAGTCTGTACCCGCAACTAATAGCCATGCTCGTTGTCTTCCTGGGGGCTCTGATCCAGGGCATGGTCGGTTTTGGTATGGCGGTGGTGGCCGCACCTATTCTCTATATCGTTGCACCCTCTCTGGTGCCGGCTACCCTGATCTGCATGGCTATGTTCCTTTCTCTCCTGACGGTCAGAAAGTATCGGGGGGCACTGGATTTGGCAGAGATGAAGTATGCTGTGGCTGGCAGAATTCCGGGTTCACTGCTGGGAGCTTATCTTTTGGCAGTGGCCTCCAGAGAGCACATGAGTCTTTTTATTGGTCTGGCTGTGCTGATGGCCGTTTTTGTGAGTCTGTTTTCTGTAAAGATTCGAGCGACTAAATCCAGCTTGTTTGTCGCTGGTGTTGTTTCTGGTATCACAGGCACAACATCGTCTATTGGCGGGCCTCCGGTAGCCCTGGTCATGCAGAACGAAACCGGTGACAAAATCCGGGCCAGCATGTCCATTTATTTTGTTTTCAGCAGTACTATCTCACTGATATTTCTATCAGTAGCAGGCATGGTGGGTCTTGATGACTTTAAAGATGCCCTGATGCTGCTTCCAGCTGTATTGCTGGGGAGTAAAACCGCTTCCCATGTATCCCCCCGAATTGATCAAAGAATTATGCGCCATGCCTTGCTGGTTCTTTGCAGTATTGCTGGTGTCAGTGCTATTGCTTCGGGTGTTCGCTAGTTGATCTTTGAGGCCATGCTTCCGCTTACATTCCTGCTGGGAAAGCAGAGCAGTTGACTTTGGTTTTTTTGTCGTTTAGGCTTTTGAGGAATGCGCTGATTTGTCTTGGCTTGCGGGCGCTCTAGAAATACGGCTAAAAGAAGGGGTTATGAACGCATTCATGAAAAACCACTCTGTTTAGCACAGAGTGGTTTTTTTTTGGTCGTGAAAAAGAGGTCGCCTGGCGGACCTCAAGGCTGTAATCCGAGTCGACAGCATGACCAGCTCCCATTGAAAACCATCAAGGTAGACGAATTGAGTGAACTGACTGAATATACCTCAGTCGGCCATGACCTGATTGTATCTGAATCAGGCAGGAGTAATGATGATAGAACTGAAAAACCTTACCAAGGTGTTTAAGGTAGGAGGTAGAGAGCTTAAGGCGCTGGATGGGATTAACCTCACTGTGCCTGAAGGATCAATCTACGGTGTGATTGGCTCAAGCGGCGCTGGCAAGAGTACGCTGATACGTTGTGTCAATATGTTAGAGCGTCCCGGTTCGGGCCGGGTCATTGTGGACGGGCAGGACCTCACTCAGTTGACCGGGAAAGAACTGCGTCTGGTCCGCCACAACATTGGCATGATTTTCCAGCACTTCAATCTGCTGTCGAGTCGAACTGTTTATCAGAATATTGCTCTACCACTGGAACTGGCCGGTGCCAGTTCACAAGAAATAGAAACGGCGGTGATTCCCCTGCTGGATCTGACCGGTTTGAAAGAAAAGCGGGACAGCTATCCTTCTCAGCTTTCAGGTGGTCAGAAACAGAGGGTGGCTATTGCTCGCGCCCTGGCCAGTAAGCCAAAGGTTCTTTTGTGTGATGAGGCAACTTCTGCGCTTGACCCTCAGACCACACGATCCATTCTTGGACTTTTGAAGGATATTAATCGTGAGTTGAAGATCACAGTGCTGATCATTACTCATGAGATGGATGTTGTTAAAACGATTTGCGATCGAGTTGCCATACTAAGCCATGGTCAACTGATTGAAGAGAATGATGTCGAATCCTTCTTCCTGAATCCAAAAACGGAATTGTCCAGAGAGTTTGTTTGCAGTGCTATCCACCAAAAGCCGGCGGCTGAAGTGGAAAGCCGCTTTCAGTCAGAGCCGACCGAAGGCTCAAGGCCGGTTGTAAGGATTACCTTTGTAGGGCGTCGGGTGGTGGAGCCCTTAATTACCCGGGCGGCAAGGCAGTTTGGTACTGATTTTGTGATTCTGCAAGCCGACATTGAAACCGTTCATGGTAAGTCCATGGGCTTTCTGATGGTAGAAATTATGGGCGAGGAGTCAGATGTTGAGGCTTCCATGACGTTCCTCAGGGATAATGTACAGGTGGAGGTAGTGGGTTATGTCAGCTGATTCCTGGCTTCTTCTGGGGAAGGCACTCTGGGAAACCCTTTACATGACAGTGGTGTCTGGTGGGCTCAGTTTTCTCTTTGGTATTCCGCTTGGTGTGTTGCTATATATTACCAAGCCCGGTCGTATTAAAGAAAATGCGGTTTTGAATTCAGTGCTGGGTGCTATCGTCAACGCTACACGTTCTGTGCCTTTTATTATACTGCTGGTGGCGATCATTCCCCTGACTCGCCTGCTGGTGGGAACCTCCATCGGGACAACAGCTGCGATTGTGCCACTGACCCTTGCAGCTATCCCATTTGTTGCTCGCATTGCTGAAGGCGCCATCAATGAAGTACCTTTCGGACTGGTTGAAGCAGCCCAATCCATGGGCGCAACACCTTTGCAGATCGTCAGTCGGGTATTGCTGCCTGAAGCGCGCCCCGGCCTGATTAATGGTATGACTATTACTCTGGTGACTCTGGTCAGTTACTCGGCCATGGCAGGTGCCATCGGTGGTGGAGGTCTTGGTGATCTGGGCATCCGCTACGGCTACCAGCGTTTTGATGGCGTCATCATGCTCGCCACTGTTGTGGTGCTTATTGTGCTGGTGCAGCTGATACAGAGTATTGGTGACCGTTTGCAAAATTATTACGACAGAACTCGCTGATTGTTTGCGAATTTAAATTATTGAATGGGGCAGGCTGTTTCAGTGGTTTGTCCAATGTGACTGGCTGAATGGAGAAGTGAAGAATGTTTGCAGTCAATAAATTAAAGTCACTCGCAGTTGCGGCGCTTGTGGCGGGCGGTGTCCTGTTGGCGGGATGTGGCTCTGAGAATGCCTCAGAAGGCCCTTTGAAAGTGGGTGTTATGGCGGGGCCGGAAGCTGACGTCATGAAAGTGGCCGCTGACATTGCTAAAAAAGATCACGGTGTAGATGTTGAGTTGGTTGAGTTTTCTGACTACGTTTCTCCCAATGTGGCTCTGGCTGACGGTTCTATTGATGCTAACGCCTTCCAGCACAGGCCGTATCTGGACAGCATGATTCGTGATCGTGGCTTCAAGCTGGCAGCTGTTGGAAATACTTTTGTCTACCCGATTGGCGCGTACTCCAAAAAAATCAAAGATATCAGTGAGCTTAAAGACGGTGCCAAAGTAGCGATTCCTAACGACCCAAGTAACGAAGGTCGTACGCTAATCCTTTTGGACAAAAAGGGTTTCATCAAGCTGAAAGACATTAATAATCTGGAAGCGACACCGGCTGATATTGTTGAAAATCCAAAAAAACTTCAGTTCATCGAGCTGGATGCTGCGCAATTACCCCGCTCTCTGGATGACGTTGATCTGGCTTTCATCAACTCTACCTACTCTGTGCCAGCAGGGCTGTTGCCAGAGCGTGACGCACTGCTGGTAGAAGGTAAAGACTCTCCTTATGTCAATCTGATTGTGGCGCGCGAGGACAATAAGAATGATCCCCGCATCAGGGCTCTGGTCGAGTCTTACCACACTCCGGCAGTGGAGGAGAAAGCCAGGGAGCTGTTTAAGGGGAGTGCGGTTCCTGGCTGGAAGTAATTGGCTTTTCTCATAAGCGTATTAACAGCTTCTGAGACAACTTGTTGGTTATAGCGGGTTTTGAATATTTATTCAGGTTTTCGGGTTGTTCTTAGAGTTATTGTCCCCTTGTGTTACGAAAGTTTCCAGGGTCTCTATTCCGCAGGGCGTAAAGTTTGCTAAGATAACCCGTTATTTTATTGTGTCGGCCCGTCAGGCCAGCATTGCTCGTCCGATTTATGGGATCGAATGAGTAGGCTGGCTCGATTGGGAGCTCATTTCCTTTGCATGAGGCGGGGGTATTTCATGGCTGTAGTTGCCAAAAAGTCATCCATGATTTTTTTCTCGGATCCATCTGACCACTACTGTCACAGGGTTCGTATTGTTCTGGCCGAAAAAGGGGTCGCGGTAGACATTCAGGATGTAAATCCTGAAAATCTGCCTCAGGAACTGTCTGATCTCAACCCGTACAATAGTCTTCCAACTCTGGTCGATCGTGAGCTGGTGCTTTACGAGCCAAGCGTCATGATGGAGTACTTGGATGAGCGTTTTCCTCATCCTCCTTTGTTGCCCGTTTATCCGGTCAGCCGTGCCCAGAGTCGTCTGATGATGCACCGCATCCAGAAAGACTGGTGCAGCTTGGTGGATATCATTACGGATCCAAAAACCAAAGAGACGCCTGCGGCCCGTGCTCGTAAAGAGCTTCGTGAAAGCCTGCTCTCCGTAGCGCCTATTTTTGCTGAAAAGCCATTCTTTATGAGTGATGAATTCACTCTGGTGGACTGCTGTGTAGCCCCAATCCTTTGGAGGCTGTCAGCGATGGGTATTGAACTGCCCAGGCAGGGGCAGGCTATCCTGGATTATGCTGAACGTTTGTTTGAGCGTGAGTCCTTCAAAGAGAGCTTGTCTGAAATTGAAAAAGAGATGCGTGACACTCTTTGATTTGAGGTGGATCCCGGCAGTATGACTGCCGGAATTTAAGAATCTGGCTAAGCAGCCATGAGCTAAGAGTGTCGTTGAATCTCTGGTTGACAGATGGTTTTTCAGCTCTTGGCATATTAGAAGTTTTCTCTGTTTCAGAGGGTGTCGAAAAAGTGCTGCGCTTTGCCGTTGAGGTGCTAAAAAGTAGCTTTGCCCCGCTTCGGCGATACCTCTTTTCTGGAGAGGGTTAAAGGACTTCTTCTATATTGGCTATTGATGGTGCGAAGGATGAGTTGGCCTGGGGTCAGGCAGCCGTCGGAAGTTAGCCTGGATGGAGACAGATTATGACAATGACCAGCAGTCGTCCTTACATTACCAGAGCCTTGTATGACTGGATTCTTGAAAATGACTGCACCCCATACATCCTGGTGGATACTGCCAGGAAAGGGGTCGAGGTACCCAGAGAGTACGTTAAGGACAATCAAATAGTCCTTAACATTTCCCCTGCAGCGGTGCGTGCCATGCATATGGGAAATGATGTCATAACCTTTGATGGTCGCTTTGGCGGTGAGGCGTTGACCATAGTGGTTCCTGTAGAAGCATTGATGGCCATCTATGCCCGCGAGAACGGGCAGGGTATGGTGTTCGAAGTAGAGCCCTTCGCTGAGTCGGAAGAGGTAGGGGCTTCTCATCTTGAATTGGAGGCTGTATCAGGTCCGGAGTCTCAGGAAACACCACCTGCAAAAGAAGAGGAGTCCAAAAAAAACTCCCCGCAAGTCTGGCAAGCCACATCTGAAAGTCGTTAAATAGGTCGGAGTTTAAATCTCTGGGCTTGGCCTTTCAGGTCAAGCTGGCTTCGCTTCGGTGGAATATTTTGGTTATTATTTTCTTGTACTTAATAATCGGAATGGTTGAAAGAGGTTTTGATGAACCTGACAATTGTTAGTGGAAGTCACCGCAGGGAATCCCAGAGTGTTCGTATCGGTCGTGTCCTCAAGGAGCGTGCAGAAGCGTTGGGGCTCTTTGATCAGATTGATCTTCTTGATCTGGCAGGAAATCCTCTGCCGTTGTGGGATGAGTCCATCTGGTCTGGCAATGAGGAGTGGAAGTCTCTTTTGGCTCCCTGGAGGGCTACATTAAGCGCTAGCAGCCTGTCAGACTTAAGGCTGTCCTACTGCGGTTGCAATAAATTGGTCTAAAAATTCCTGCTTC
>NZ_JAHHPR010000098.1:0-3061 GCF_024606255.1 Endozoicomonas sp. SESOKO3 | reverse complement strand
TTACAAAATGAGTGCTTAAGGATACCTGAAAAAGAGAATTTGTTTTATGGGTTTAGGCAATGGTTTACATTTCCAGTTGTCCAGACCAAAAACAGACACCTCTGAAGCTCTTGTAAGCAGCGAGCCCAAAAATAACGTTATCAGCGTCGATCACATGAGATGGGCAGCACAGGATTCATCTGCACAGGGGCCACAAGAGCGATAAAAAATCCTATAGATCCCGAAGATATTCCCTGAAAAGTGCTCTGATTTAACGTAAGCATGAAACTGTCGAGTGGTTCAGACCTCACTCTCAAGTTCCTTAGTCTATGCTACGTGCAGGCACTAAACATGATTTAGTTGAGTGACTATGATCAAACGACACATGTGTACCGTTCTGCTTGTCTTAAGCTTACTTTGTAATCACGCCCTTGCTGACACAGCTTGTGAAGTTAATAATGGCAAAAATCAAGACTTCAGAAATTTTCCTACAACGCCTGATGATACGATCTTAAACAGCCGTAATGACGGGGTTGCAGACACTTGTGTTATAAACGGCGAACAAATAAGAACATTTGACTATAGCAGTGGCCTCACCGTTAATATCACCAAATCACCCATTCAATTGCTTTATATGAACACATATATTTTTGGTGGCCTGACCGTTAATGGCAATGACTCCAGCAATGGTCTGTTTATCATTGGTTCTGAATTTGGATCTACTATCGAAGGTGACGTCAACATTATAAACAAAGGTAAATTAGAGCTTGTCAGCTTCAATAATAGCTCTTCAACACCTCGATTTCATTATGATAACGCCATTATTAATATTGAAAATGACTCAGCCTTACAAATTGATTACAACACATCGAATATAACTGGTTACTACATGTCATTAAGGGCTATTACAGGTGAAGGTGAAACCGTCATGAATAACTTTGGCCCTAAAAGGGATTTCGAGCAAGGGAGCTTATATATACACACAAAAGATAATGACAATTATGTCTATAATGGCGATTTCGTTACTTCTAATGGCAAGCCCATAGAAAGTTTACATATCGACGGCCCAGGAAAGTGGACATTTACAGGTGATATTAGAAATGCTGGAACTGGTGGCACCATAGGTTTCACAGATGGTTTTGAATATATTGAAGTGAACCGGGGCAGTACATTAGAGATCACCACAAAGCCTTTTATTTATGGCAGCAGAGTCGATATTGGTGGCACGCTGATCTTTAATCAAAGTTTTGACGGCACTGTATCAGGCGCTGAGTTCAATGGTGACGGGAAAATTATTAAAAAAGGGACATCCAATGTCAGTTTAGCGGGAATTAACAGCAGTTTTCGTGGTGATATTCATATTGAAGAAGGCACTTTAAGCTTGATAGGCAGCGCCAACCTTAGCAATTCGGGTTGGCTCTATATCAACGATGGCACCACTCTCAATGTCAGCCAGGGAGGCAATACCCGTGCAATTAACAGGATTGCCGGCGCAGGGCGTATTGAGTTAGGCAATAGCACTGTATATAGAATCATTCAATTAGCCCCTGGCGATAACGGCATAGGTGTTTTATATGTCAATGGGTCAGGCACACTTGATTTTTCAAATACTAAAATTTCCATTGAATTAGATCCGACTTTAAGTGCTATCCCAAAAGAAGGCCTGACTCACGACAGCGTCATAGCTAACTCAAAAATCAATGTAAATAAAACGACCACAATCGGTCTATATAACCTGCAAACAAATGCTTCACCTGATGAATTTCTTCATGGCAAACGGTTTACCGTTTTAAGAGCTGGTTCAGGACTATCATCTTTGACCGAGACTCAGATAAATGAAGACCCCCAAAGCTTTAATCCCTTTATAGAGGTAGACACATCTAAAACCACAATCACAGATACTGATGTCACTGTAGAGTTTGGTGTAAAAACCGTTCAACAAGCCACAGAAACCATAGCTAGGATTGATACAAAAGCAGTTAATGGAGCTTCAAAAAATAAACAATTGGCTGCTGCTCAGTATATCGAAAAAGTTACGGGCTTAACCGGCACTCAAGCCCCTTCAGAAAAACAGCTTGAAAACAATAGTTTTTTTCAAGGGCTGACTGGCTTGGATTTAGCTAATATGGCTTCTAATAATAACCCTGAAGCTTATGCCTCTAATATGAGTGTTGCTCTTGAATTTAACAGTTTGGTTGCTAACGCCGTCTTTGATAATGGCTTGAGTAAAATCACCTCACGCAACCTTACCCAAGTGATTAACCCTGATACCAAAAAACGTTTATGGCTTTCTACATTAAACACCAACGGTAAAGTCGATGGGGACTCAGGAAAAACTGGGAATTATGAATACAGTCAAAGTTTATTGCTTCTTGGTTTAGACGCTTTCAATCAAAGCCAACAGACTCTTGGTTTTTTTGTAGGCACAGGAAATCCCGAATTAAAAGAGCACGATCATATCAATCAAAAGTTCAACGCTGATAGCTGGCTAGTAGGCAGCTATTTTAACTGGCAATTTAACTCAAGATATAGAATGAACACCATGATGTTTCTGTCCCAGAATGACTTTGAATCCAAAAGAGCTAATATCAATACAAGTGGGCAAAGCACAAGCGCTTCTGAATCACAATACAAGCAAACTCTTCTCACCCTGGGCATTCAAGTTGAAGATGTATTTAAACAGTCTGACAGCTTACTGTTGGCTTCAATATTTGGGTTTAACTACACCTACCTTGATCAAGGTGCTATTAAGGAAAGTCGCGGAGGTTTAATCTAGGTACTGATGCAAGTTATACCATTAGATCGGAGGGGCATGATTATCGTGCTGGGCTTAATCTGGCTTATTTATTCTGATTATTGAATCCTCTCAAGGTAGATCGTTGCAATGGTTTTATCAGTCCCATGTTTGGTTTGATTGCCAATCCTTCACATTGGACTCAGACGACTGCGTGCTGTTTACTATTGGTTCGACAGTATTTTCTGACTGTTTAGATTTTGCACGGAGCGTTTAATTGTTATTCTTTAAAAATATGATTGTATAATATTATTTATCTATTAAATGCCTGGCTATTGTGAATTTAGG
>NZ_JAHHPR010000097.1:0-1707 GCF_024606255.1 Endozoicomonas sp. SESOKO3 | reverse complement strand
ATACATAGGCGGTATCCTCAGCTAGAAAAAATCCCAGAATGATCCTTTTCTTCCTCTGTATGGATTTCCCACACCGCACGACAAATAGATGAACTGATTCCCCGGAATTGGAAATAGCGCTTTGGGAAAAATCCGTTAAAAACGCCTCTGGACAAGTAGGGGAAGTCTCTTCGTTGTTTGACCGTTTACCGGTTTCAGGTGGTGGGACATCAGACGGGGTTTTGAAGATTTCGCCCAGATCCATCTGATCTGGATTGTCGATGGTAAAACGCTTTTCAGACTTTTCACCGAACAGTTGCCGTTTAAACCAGTTGAGTTGCTGTTTAGCAGAAGATAGTTCCTGAAGCGCAGTATCCAACGCCGACTACAACTGCTGGTTTTGCAGTTGCAGGTCGACGGAGGCAGCAGCTTTAGAGTTATTCATGGGGTGTGACCATAGGTGCGTGTTCCACGCGCCCATAGTTTCAGGGCTTCCTGAAAGACTAGACAACACAGCTGCTGAACCTGATCCACCAGGAACGTCAGGTAAGGCAGTTTGGTTGCCAGATGCTGCACACCGTGATCATAGTTGTGTTCAAGTTCATAACCTTGGTTCTTCAGGATATAAAAGATTTCATTTTTTATGTACAAGCGACATCTTCCCCCTTCGGATACGGGGAGCATGGTTTCTTCGGTTAACGGGATATCGGTTATCCAACCCCAGATGTAGCGCTTACCTTTCTTGTCCGTTTCGACGCAATCAAGCACATTGAGGATTTCAACCGGCCCAGTCTTGTTCAGAGGAACGCTATTAGCACAGCGACACCAGTGTTTGACGCCATTGTCGTCAGTCACCTCAAGGCGTTTAGCGTTACCTTGTTACCTTGCTACCTTGTTGACCCAGTGTAACCATAGTCTCAATCATCAAAGCGTGATTACCATCCCTGGCAACAATAATCTACAGGTTTCTGGCCAGCATTGCTGTTCAAGGATTGATCATGTTTTTGCCCTAGCTTTTCGGATAGATAACCGGGACGCGAAGTCACCGATTCAGGTAGGGGTTGAAGGCTGATTGTATCCTAGGTAGGATCATTACTGTCTATTAGGTTTTTATTTTTTATTGAGTTGTAACTTAGAAAAAAAATGTCAATAAAAAAACTTATAACAGAAAGATCCAATTTGGGTGACTCGTCCTTCTACTTCTACGATGAATCAATGATCCAAAAAAACATCAGCCTATTCAAGTCAATTTCATATCCTCATATCGGAATTCATTTTGCTTCAATGGCAAACGATAATCCCACACTGTTAAAGATGTTGGAGTTAAATGGTTTTGGTATTTTCGTAAATTCACGAAAGCACATGCAACTTTCACTTGATTGTGGGTTTAGTCCAAATCGGATTATTTTTGCGAGCACCGGTATTTGTGAGCCTACAATGAAGCTGATTATTGAGAAAGGCGTACAAATCAATATTGACTCCCGCGATCAGCTTAAATTGTACGGAAAACTGAACCCTGGGGGTGAAATTGGCATTCGACTAAATATCGATGAAAAATCAAGAAACAATATTTTCACAGGGTTAGAAAGTCGAATTGGTGTTCTAGAATCTAAACTCCCAGAAATATTTAAAATAGCAAAAGAACACAACCTAAGAATTACAGGTACTCATGTATATTTAGGGACAGACGTCACCCCGCTGTGGAGATTCTCATGCAGAATGCAGAAA
>NZ_JAHHPR010000096.1:0-4849 GCF_024606255.1 Endozoicomonas sp. SESOKO3 | reverse complement strand
CAGCGGTATCTGGATTTTCACCGCTATAGTGTCTCTGTAATATGCCCTGATGCCTGGGTACCAACACCGAGAGCACCTCGGGGGGAATGTCTGTGGCGTCTTCAGAATCTTCATCCTCCATGGATTCAATCGTCTCCTCTATCGGAGCCGGGTCCGTCTGAGTGGCGGCAGGGTTCAGACTCTCACTGGCTGAGACCACACTCCGGCGATCCTGATCAACTCGCCTTAGTTTTGGTGATGGATGTTCAGGACTCTGTTGATGCTGAGGTATATTGGAGGCACCCGCTGTCGGCTCAGCCTGACGTCCTGCCCGGGTGCGCTTTCTTTTTGGTTGTTGAGCACCTTTTTTTTGAGAGCCCTCTTCTTGAGAAGCACTGCTTGCCAAAGCACCATTGTCCGGGGGTGGGGGTGTAGACCCATCTGTTGGGGGTAACGGCATGAAATATCTCTCTATTCGCCCAATGGGTCATCCTCAAATAGCCATTCATTCTGCCCGGGCGGATCGCTCTTTTTATCCTCACAGGCTTTGTGCTATTCGAGTTGTGTCGCCACATCCGCTCTATCGCTCATTTTTTTTAGCACTGTGGCGAATTGTATTGGAGCCATCTGATGGCGATAAAGTTCCAACATTTCAAGTTCTTTTTCTTCCAGCTCCTGAAAACGATTCAATGCCTTCATCGCCGCGTCAAACATGCAGCAGGAACTTAGCTGGCATCATCATCGGTATCAAATATTCCTTGATCATCCAGTTCGAAGTAACCAGGAACAAATTCAGTTTTCTTAGATACAGATTCCTTCTCTGAGACTAATTGACTTAAAATCCGATTTTCTTCCTCCGTATTGCAAATCTTGTCTGTCAGTTCAATGTTCTGAACAGTCAGAAGCAAATTTTGCATTCGAAGGTTATCCGCTTCTTCTTGCAAGTATTCCATGCGAATTTTTGTATTTTCTCTAAATTTTCGAGCAGCATCCCTGTTCATCTGCCTTCTTACTTCAAATGGTCTTGCTTTTTTGCCCCTTGGCTTATTGCTTCCAACTGCTGTGGATGAAGAAGGCCCTGGTTTCCCGGAAACAGTTTCTGTTTCGACTTTTATAACACCACCTTCCTGTACAACTCGATGAAGCTGACAGGCATTGCCGTAGCTACAACCCGGTAGGCTCCCGGCTGTTGATGAAGACTTCAATACTTTTCTTGCAGGAGGCTCTGGGGTGACGTAAGGAGTTGCCACTCTTTTCAGAACAGCTTTTTTTCCTCTGGTCGTTGCTGTATCAGTAGGCTCCTGCGGAAGTCTGATATAACAATGATCCTGTGTCACAACACTGTATTTTGCGCCAGCCTTATCCGTTTTATCCTCACTGGCCCCAGCGTCTTTTGTCGACACAAGATTCAATGAGGATGTGTCCGAAGTCGAAAGCCTATCCATTGTTCCTATTCCTGTGCATTCCATGACTCATAAAGCCTAGACACTCTCCACAACGGAATGTTCCGTTTCTGACAGTAAATCTGACAACTCTGTTACTTGAGTACCTTTTTCCTGAAGGGGTTCGGATTGGTTGTTCACCGGAGTGAGTTGAGTGCTTTTTTTGAAAACGACTGTTCCGCAAGCACCATTGTCCGGGGCGGGCGCGGAAGTAGATTCATCTATTGGGGGTATCGGCAGGCAGCCTCTCCCTATTCGTCAAACGGGTCATCCTCAAATTTCCATTCATTCAGCCCGAGCGGATCTCCCTTTTTGTCCTCATAGGCTTTGTGCCAGTCGAGCTGTATCGCCACATCCACTCTGTGGCTCATTTTTGCGAGCACACTGGCTGATTGTATTGGAGTCATCGGGTGGCGATAAAGTTCCTGAGTGGAATGCGCAAATGATTTCCACAGGACGGTTAAGGGATCAGTAAGGTATTGGAATGAATGGTTGTCCGGTTTATCTGAGCTGTCTCATTACCAGCCCTTTATCTGCCCCCTCAGTGCTTTTGTCTGACCACGCTGATGCTTTCGATCCATGCGTTTTTTCTGCGAAGAACGGGTAGGTCTGGTGGCTTTTCTTTTTTTAGTCACCACCGTCGCCTTTTGAATCAGACCCAGTAATCGATTCAGAGCATCCTGACGATTTTTCTCCTGAGTTCTGAACGACTGTGCCTTGATCACAATGACGCCTTCGGAAGAAATCCTCTGGTCATTGAAAGTCAGAAGCCGTTCTTTATAAAAGTCAGGAAGGGAAGAAGCTCTGATATCAAACCTTAAGTGGACCGCCGAAGAAACTTTATTCACGTTCTGTCCCCCCGCCCCCTGGGCACGGACAAAATTAAACTCAATGTCATCGGAGGGAATCGTAACGGTATTGGAAATCTTCAGCATATCACTCAGTTTCTATCCTGAACGAGCACCCACGGTCGCACCACCACGGCCCATAAATCCGCTTTTTGCTCATGCCAGTTTCTGGCCTGATCGTCACTGACCGGTCCCAGTTTTTTTTCATTCAACCAGGCTTCTACTGTCGCTTTATCATCAATGGAGATGCTGTGAGCGACGGCAACAATATCCAGATCCGGAGCAACCGCCAGAAGGTGGCCGGAAGCAAAGTAGCGCTGAAGGTCTTCCCAGGCAATTTTTGCGGTTTCCAGGTTGAGTTTGGCTTTGTTCAGCTCATTGGGGTCTACAGAATCACTCATTAATAATCTGTCTGTCTGATTAACGTTAAATAAGGGCAGAGACTACCACATCCATGGTTTTTTCAGCCAGTCAGGGCTTAACCTCCATCAAACTCCCGGGATCGGGCATGATTTTCCACTTTTTGAACGAAATCAACCTTTAGCGGTCTATTCATTCAGGCGTTTCAAAAAACCAAATTATTGAGGGAATAAATTATGCCGCCACGGATGACCAATACTCCACCCTTACACCTGCCCGGCTGGACCGAACCGGAAACAGTGGTTTCCCCCCCTGCGTCCACTTTGGGCTTGAGCAACCAGACAGCTCGATCGGGTGGGCTCTCTGGTTACTCTTTACAGCAGCGACACATCACTTCCACTCGTGACCAGCGTCGTGAATGGATATCCCATGTTCAGGATGCACTGGGCAAAATTGATGTTCCATTTGGCAATAAAAAATTTCAAAAATTTGTAGAAAATGCCCAGTATGATCTTAACAGGATGAGTCACAACCGTCCTGGGGAGGATGAAAAACTCTATCTACAGTCCCTGCAAAAACTGGTCAACTACCTCGCCGAGGAGCCTGGACTTCCTGAAAATACTTCCGTTCTGCAAACCCTGGCTGATTTGGGGCTGGGACTTGAGGGGGTGTCGATGAATTATAAAATACAGATCCCCTCCCAATTATTAAAACAACTCTTTGCTAACACACGCCTTGAAACCGTGCAGAAGATTCTTGACAAGGATGCCAAAAGAATGATGTTTCAGGCTGATCCGGGCTTTATGGAAATTCTGGAAACATATCTGCCTCGTATGTACCTAAAGGAAGTTGCCCATGAGCTTTTGAGTGAGCTGAAAAAACATCACATATTTCTTGAGCAACTCAATAAATCTCTGCGACTTTCGGAGGGTTCAGCACCGTATCTGATCACAGCTATTTTCGAATCACTGGGCATCAGGCATGGCAACCCAGAGGCGTCACAGGATTTCCTTCAGGGAATCACCACTGCACTGGCTTCAGAGTTTTTTACATTTCAGCTTTCTACACTGGAAGTTAATCTACAAAGGCATGAAAAACTGATTCTGAAAGAACTGAAAAAGCTGGATGATAAGGAGCGGGAACAGCTTCTGGTATCTGCCTTTGTATTAGGCCAGTGGGAACTGTTTAAGCGGTTGCTGGCGGGCTCCTCTCCCACAATACTTGGGCATCAGTTTAATAACGGCGGTAATATTTTGCACCTTATGGTGACAGCACTGCCAAGCATGAAAGCTCACGGAGAGGTATGCAATTCTTCCTGGCTGAAAGCTTATACCCCTCGCTATGACGAGTTGTTTCAGTACTTGCCCGCCGGGACTCTGGCCAATCAACAGGACAACAGCGGCGCAACACCGCTGTTGCTGTTATACCGACATCATTGCGAGCAATTAGCATCAGCGAGCATCTCCAAAGCGGAAGACTGTCAACTGGCCAGAGCCCAACGCAGCGCCCTGCTCAAGCTAACCGCTTCTGAGCATCTGATGAGTTGTATGCAGAATCATTTAGACGGAAAATTCCCTTTGAATGTCAACTGGTTTGCTGAGTTCCTGCAACTCTTCAAATCCTTGCCGCCATCCACTTTTAAAGCAATCAGCTTGCGCTCTGCTGAGTGTTCATACCACGACTACCTGAGACACAAACCCTCGACCCGTGCAACACGGTTACTTCAGCCCGTTATCAACTATTTTGAGCTTCACCCTGACGTTTTAAGGGATGAGCAGCAAACACTGGAACTGATAAGGTTAATACATCAGAAAGGGTTGCCGGTTGAATACTCTGCGCAAGTGCTCCGGGTTGTCACTCCGGGCATACAAAAAAAACTACTTGAGCACCTGTCAGCAACGCCTGATGATCGCGACTCACTGTTTATTGAACGATGCTACGACGTGATCTACGAGGGGAAACGTTACTATCCATGGCATCTGATTGGCCTTGGGGTTGGTGCCGGTTGTGCACTTAATCCAGACAGGTTTTATTGTGAACGTTTCCTCCGGGAGGTGGCTGAATTTGACAGGAAACATCCAAAAGAGACTGTTCCGGGAATGTCCTGGCTTTGGGAAGCAGAGTTGATCAATAGCAGGAATATTGAAATTTACGGTCGCAGTCTGGCTTTTCCTTCCACAGAGGTACCTCAAGGGTATCGCCGTTTCAAGTTCCTGAAAC
>NZ_JAHHPR010000095.1:0-2570 GCF_024606255.1 Endozoicomonas sp. SESOKO3 | reverse complement strand
TGCCTAAATGGTCATTCTCCCACGCAAAAAGTATTCCTTACTCTTACACTCTGGGCGCCTTCTACGAGTGGCAACAGAAAGGTAACAGGAGAGCCACAAGGACAGCGTTGCCTGAGGAACCCCTGCAGCCATGAAAGCAGCAATGTTTGATCGTAAGGCTTGTTGGTTCGGAACCTCAGGGCCTGAAAAAGCATGGGAACCCGAGTTTAGCGACACCCTCTCAAGGGACGGGTGTCATTTCAAGGGGTGAGGTCATTGTTCCGGTTTACAGCAACAGGCTTGCGTTTTCGATGTCTTCTTTTGTGATTCGTCAGGTCAAAAGCATTCTTGCAGACAGTCCCGCATGGTCTTTGCAGACCATCCTCTCCGAATACTGTCACATCGCAGGTTTGTGGTCTGCTATGGTCTTTTCTTTTGTGGTTCGACAGGCCTTTGGTATTATCGAAGAGCTTTCCGCATGGCCAAGGTCGGCCATCCTCTCCGATTAGTGTTACGTTGCAGGTTTTTGGCCCGGTATGGTATGTGCTTTTGTGATTCGACAGGCTTGTAGCACTCCTAAGCACCGCCCCACACGGCCGCCGCTGCCCATCCTTCTCAATTACAATTTCCTTACAGGTTTGTTGCCCGGTGTGATCTTTCCTTATATGATCCGACAGGGCCTGATAACTCCTGCAGACCTTCCCGCATGGCTGCTGCTGGCCATCCTCTCCGGCCATGGTCACTTCACAGGTTCGTTTACCACAGTGCATGTTGCTTTTGTGACTCGACAGGGTTTGAACATTCTTGCAGATTGACCCGCACAGTCGCTCCTTGCCATCCTTGCCAACTACGGTTACGTCACAGGTTTGTTGTCCAGTGTGGAAGATTCTCTTGTGATCCGTCAGGGCTTTAGAACTTTTGCAGTTCGCCCCGCATCGGCGACGCTGGCCATCCTCCCGGATCACGGTTAAGTCACAGATCCGCTGCCCACTATGGTGACTGTTTTTGTGAGTTGACAGTGCATTAGCATTCCTGCAGACCGCCCCGCATGGCTGCGGCTGGCCATCCTTCCCAATCACCATCACGATACAGGTTTTTTGCCCGGTATGGTGTCTTCTTTTGTGATGCGACAGTGCATTAGTATTCTCGCAGACCATTCCGCATGGCCGTGGCTGGCCATCCTCCGGGACTACTGTTACGTCACAAGTTTTTTGCCCGGTATGGTATAAACTTTTGTGATTCGACAGGGCTTGAACACTATTGTAGGCCTTTCCGCATGGTCGCTGCTGGCCATCCTTCCCAACCATGGTCACGTAACAGGTTTGTTGCCCGGTGTGGAAACTTCTTTTGTGATAGCTAAGGGCATTATGATTCCGGAAGACCATTCCGCATGGCCATGACTGGCCATCCTCCGCGACTTCTGTTAAGTCACAGGTTTTTTGCCCGGTATGGTATTTGGTTTTGTGAGACAAAAGTGCTTTTTGATTCTTGTAGACTTTCCGGCATTGCCGCAGTTGGACATCCTCGCTGACTAAGATGACGTTGCAGGTTCCTTGCCCGGTAGAGTCAGTTCTGGCTGCCCCTGCACCCATTGAGTCTGCGACCCCGTCTACAGGGCTGCAACGATAGCAGTGTCCATTGGCCTCGTGGGAGCATGGGCTCTCTCCGGAAGTTTCTTCAGTGCAGTATTTCGAACTTTCTTCACAATCTGACACTATGCTATCGGATGAGTTGGAAGATTGCCGGAATCGACAAACACCATTACAGGGATAGATATAACAATTTAAACCCAAAGTATGCAGGTGTTGTTCAGGATCTTCGTTATCGCCGACAGAGCTGGAAAACAGGAGATTGGTGAAATAGCCCGTGATGTGACTGCTGGCTTGTGGGACACGCTGGCCTGATGATTCTGATGGCTGATAATGAGGTTGTTCTTGTTCAGAGCCTGGCATCATAGCGGTGATGACAAGCCGGTGATTTTGACTCGTTTCTTGTTGCCCAATCGGGTTAAACAGCGGTGAGTTGGCGTTCCAATAGCTTTTTAAAAGCCAACTGATAGTGATAACTGCTTCTACAGTTATGTGTGAATAAGGGTTTGAGCATAGAGAGGCGTCTCTGGTACTCAGAATGAGCTCATAAGCAACCAGCAGATCCGTCGCGTAAAGCCATCGCCACGAAATTGATTCTATGAGAGTCGTTTTCACTTCCTGACTGTCAGGTTTGTGTCGTTTTTCATCAGATGATGAGTCTGGTTCTACATTGCCGTTTGTGTCGACAGTGTCTGATGGGTTGCCTGACAATGTTGGTCGGTTAAGCTTAATAGAAAAGTTCTGGTCAGGAAAATCTGTATTCTTTTCAACCTCGATAACAATATGTCTTGCCAACGGTTTAGTCTGGCAGACGACAGAAAACGACAGTAACAGCAGTGCCGCAAAAAGTGATTGTTTAATAATTCTGTCCCTGTCTTCTGGTTTACAGAGAAGAAGGATAGATCAGGAAAACAAGGGTGTTTTTATCTTCTTGGCTCGTTACCATGATCTAGCAGCCTGTCGGACTTAAGCGTCCGTAGCGAGGATTGCAAGAAATTGAGG
>NZ_JAHHPR010000094.1:0-2090 GCF_024606255.1 Endozoicomonas sp. SESOKO3 | reverse complement strand
GGATATTTTCAGGGACAGGCTGCAAAGGGATTTTATCCTTTCTGCACTGATGAATGTACTGAAATAATGCGTGTAAAAATTGGTTAATCAATTTGATTTCCTGTACCGTTTTTGGACAACGGAAAAAACGAAATTCCAGCGTTGATAATTTTTTGACTTTACTTGCTCCGGTAATATGTAATAAAGAAATAGCCATGTACTTTTCCATATAATCGTCACCCACTCCACCAAGCCCCCTTTGTATAGTCGTCATATGAACAAGTTGGTTATAAAAATGCACAAATTGATTAAGCCTGTCTTTTTTTTCCGAATCATTTTTGCTTTTATAGCTTGACTCTTCAGTACAACCTTCTTCTATTTTTTTATTATATCGATCAATGATCCAATTTAACCGCTTCACTGCAAATAGCTTTGTGTCTGGATTATAATCAGCAAATGTTTTATACCATTTGGCTTCATCGTTCTGCAGGATACGATCATTATTTCCAAATGCCCTCAGCAAAAAAGGGTTTCGCTGGATCTCAGACTCCAAAGCCAGAAGCACACTAGTATCACCCTGAGTGGCACTCAAGACATCGACGTGTTTATGCCCGGAGCTATAATCAATCAACCCGTCTTTGCGCATTGAATCAGTCACTTCAATGACCTTTTCAAAAGATAATTCCGCGAGTTGATCATCAGCATGATAAGGCGTGCAGATTATTTCAAACCACTTCCGAGTATCATAAAAAGGAAACAGGGTAAAGTTACTGTCAAATCCACAGCGTGAATCAAATTTTTTAGCGGTAACGTGGTTAGTTAACTCTTTTTCTGCGAATCGAGATGAAAAAATGCTAACAAGCTTCCCCTCTGAATCAGAAATTACATTTTTTACATCATATTCAAGCTCTTCTCCAAATTTAGGGTTTAATTTGTTTTCCGATTTTGCTTCATTCTCAGTGGATAAAGGGCAACCATCAAAAAGAGTGTCGACAATACCATCACAACGCCGAAAAAAAATAACATCCATAACATGTCGATTAAAAAACTCTCTCATATCAATTTTGTTGATACGCAAAGCAATGGTTAACAAATTACTCGGGTAAAATAATAAACTACCACTATCGATAATTTTTTGCCTGAATTTCACGGCAAAATTAAATATGATAACCAGCTCAGAAAAAAGGCCTCCTGAAGGAAGAAGGGTTTGAAAAAATGGAAATATATCCTTCAGCAATTTCTCGTAGGTGAATTCATTTTTATTCATTAAAAAAAATCTAACATTTGGGATTACATCATTTGGTACGTTCTCTCTTTTGTTGAGATAATCCACCAGAATGTCCCCCAGACTATAAAATAATCGACTCCTGTTTCTTTTAGGTTCCGCTGCCGCTCGTTCGGTAAAAATAGCATTCAGGAAAGACTGTATCTCTTCGACTCGTTTCTGGCTGATGATCTTACCCGCCACATATTTATCGGTGCTGCTTTCAACCGTAAAACACCGATCATGAACCAGACCTTCCCGGTATAAAATAAAATCGATAAAAATTTCTGTTAATTCGTCTCTTTGATCATCTTCATAACTCTCTCTTGCAATTTTTTCGTACCTCAGTGTGTGTATGAGTTTTTTAATGGTATTTCGAAAGCATTTTGCCACTTCATCAGCACTAAATATCTCGCTCGGCCTGCTTTTGACTTCATCTATGCCCTCACAACCGTCAGAATTAAAGCAGTGAGAAACTTTTCGATCAGGAATAGGCTGATTGACCATCTGATGACTGCAATCTGGTACAATACAACCAAATTCTCGCATCTGCTTTATCGGTGCAGAGGATTTATCTTCAACCAATCGCTTTCTTGAAAAACTTTTAACCACTCTCTGCTCTGAATCAAAACTTTCATCATTCTTCTCAGCAAGACTGTTTTTATGAGGTTCGTAAGCATCTGTTACAGTAGTGTTTATATTCATAAATCCCTCTATTGAACACATTTAATTCTCTTAAGCTATACATGCTTTAGACCATTAATTTCCAAAAAAGATCCAGAACAATAATTCATCTAGCAGCCTGTCGGACTTAAGCGTCCGTAGCGAGGATTGCAAGAAATTGAGG
>NZ_JAHHPR010000093.1:0-4379 GCF_024606255.1 Endozoicomonas sp. SESOKO3 | reverse complement strand
CCTCTCTCTTGATGCTTTGAGGTCGACAATCGGTGCCGGGTAGTTGATCTCATTAACATGATGTTGCCAGGGAGCGTGAATCTCCTTGCTACTCAGTCTGCTCAGCTGGGGTAGCCAGTGGCGAATAAACTGACCTTCTGAATCAAATTTCTCCGACTGACTGACAGGATTAAACATTCTGAAATAGGGGGCCGCGTCGGTGCCTGTGCTGGCAGACCATTGCCAGCCACCATTGTTGGCGGACAAATCACCGTCGATCAGATGCTGCATGAAGAAGGTTTCTCCGAGGCGCCAGTCAATCATCAGGTTTTTGGTCAGGAACATGGCTGTGACCATTCTCAGGCGGTTGTGCATCCAGCCGGTATTCACCAATTGTTTCATGGCTGCATCCACCAATGGAAAGCCAGTCTCACCTTTGCACCAGGCACTGAATGCCTCGTTATCCTGATTCCAGGGCAGATGTTCGGTTTCTGTGATGAACGCCCTGCCTCTGGAAAGCCTTGGGAATCCATGCAAAATATGTTTGTAAAATTCCCGCCAGATTAATTCACTCATCCAGCATTGCAGGCCATCGCTACCTGAATCCATTTCTCCATTGTTGGCCTGAAATGCAGCATAGAAACACTGTCTGAGGGAGACTGTTCCTGACACCAGATAGGGAGAGAGGGTGCTGGTGGCATCCATACCCGGAAAATCCCGAAACTTTTTATAACCTTCACTATGAGACTCGATAAAGGATTTGAGCCGGTTTGCGGCTTCTTCTTCACCGGCAGGCCAGAGTGCTTGAAGACCTTCCAATGGCGTAAACAGATTCAGGTAATCGACGGGCTGAACATCAGCCAGTTCCAGAGGCTTTTGTTGTTCAGGGGCGGGCAGTGGCTGAATCTGGTGCAGGTCAAGGGTTCGATACAGTGCTTTTTTAAAAGGCGTGAAGACTTTGAAATAGTCACCGCTGCCATTTAACAGATGACCCGGAGGGATCAGAGTCTGGTCAGAAAAACGCAGGCATTTCAGTTGTTGCCCGGCAAAGGTTTGTTCGACAGCCCTGTCTCTGTTTTCTTCATTGAGCCCATGTTCGTTATTAAAGCTTATGCCGTCGCACTGGAGTTGTCGGGCTGTCTGTAACAGTAATTGGGCACAGTGTTCAAATCGAATCGGTTGAATGACGACCAGTGGAATGTTGAGCCTGTTTAGAGAGTGTTCCAGTTGTTTGAGATTCTGCATCCAGAACCATAGCTTGTTCGGGCTGTCGTTATGCTCCTGCCATTGATCCGGGCACAGGCAATAGACGGCCACAACTTCATTTTTAACTGCGGAGTGGTACAGAGCAGGGTTGTCTCCCACTCTCAAATCGCTTCTGAACCAGACCAGTGTTCGACTCATATAGCTATGAGCCGGAATCCCAGCCCACCTCCTGAATATGCCAATGGATACGGTGCCTGATTGAGCTGGGTTTTCATAGTTTAATTAACAACCCTCAGTTCTATTTTTAAGTTATAACCTTGTTACGGCTTATGGAAGGAAGTAGATCATCCCGGGGTGGCGTTAACATTTCTGGCTTGATAGTTGCTTAACTGCATTCGAACTTTCTCACTATGCTACCAGAGGAGTTAACAGCATAGGAGAGCTAACAGGATAGCTTTTAAAAAGGTGCTACGCATGCTAGAGATGAGTTCCTCTCCAACAACTCGTTCTGTTGAATATGAACAGGTTTCTGATGATTATCTAAAGCAGAGACAGCTCAGGAAGGGAGCAGCGGGCTGGCTGGTCCTGGCTGGACTTGGGATTTCCTACGTGATTTCCGGAGACTTTGCCGGCTGGAACTTTGGGCTGGAACAGGGCGGTTTTGGTGGCATGCTGCTAGCCACACTGGTCATGGCCGTTATGTATACCTTCATGGTGTTGTCACTGGCTGAACTCTCTTCATCATTACCCACCGCCGGTGGTGGCTACTCCTATGCCCGTCGGGCAATGGGTCCCTGGGGAGGTTATCTGACCGGCACCGCCATACTTCTTGAATACGCCATTGCGCCTGCAGCGATTGCAGTCTTTATAGGTGGGTATGTGAATGAACTTTTTGGTTGGGATGGACCTCTGGTTTACGGTGCTTTCTATGCTGCCTTTATTGGCCTGCACCTTTTGGGGGCTGGAGAAGCGCTGAAAATCATGATGTTGATTACCGGTCTGGCATGTTTAGCCATAGTCGTGTTTATTATAGGAATGATTCCTGCCTTCAACGTCGACAACCTGTTTAATATCGCCGTCAATGCAGAAGCTACTGGCGCTTCCACTTTCCTGCCCGAAGGTTATATCGGTATCTGGGCTGCGATCCCATTTGCCATGTGGCTGTTTTTGGCAGTAGAAGGTGTTCCTCTGGCGGCGGAAGAAGCCACTGATCCAAAGAGGGATATGCCCAGAGGGATCATCACAGCTATGATCGTTCTGCTGCTGTTTGGAGGGCTGGTATTGATTCTCGCCCCCGGCGCAGCGGGTGCTGAATACCTGAAGGATCACGCCGCACCGCTGGTAGGGGCTCTGCAACAGGTCTATGGTAAAATCTCTTACATAGCAACTTTTGTAAACTTTGTCGGGCTTGCCGGTCTGATCGCCTCCTTCTTTTCTATTATTTATGCCTATTCCCGGCAGGTATTCGCTTTATCCAGAGCCGGTTATTTACCTCGTTTTTTGTCAAAAACCGGCCAGCGAAAAGTGCCAACAATGGCTCTGGCCATTCCGGGAATTATTGGCTTTCTGCTGTCATTGACCGGAGAAGGTGATCTGATGATCACTATGGCCGTTTTTGGTGCCACGCTCTCCTACGCCATGATGACGCTGTCTCATATTATCCTGCGAGTTAAAGAACCAGAGCTGGAGCGTCCTTATAAAACACCGGGCGGCATTATGACATCAGGAATTGCTTTTGCCCTGGCTATTGTTGCTTTTATCTCTACCTTTCTGGTGAGCTGGGAAGCCGCTTTCTGGTCAGCGGTTTTCTACGCCATCATGGTGGCCTATTTCGGGTTATACAGCCGACACCACCTGGTGGCCAAAGCGCCTGAAGAAGAGTTCGAAGCCATTACCAAAGCTGAGTCTGAGCTGAGCTGACTGGTCAGGTACCTCTCTGTTGCCTGACTTCTGATAAGCCTAAGAAAAATGAGTAGCGAGTATGCACAACCCCAGAGATGTCAGAACGATTGATGATGCCAAGAAAATTGTTAAAGAGAGAGGACTCTCCCACGTTAAGGTCGGTCTTTTCGATAATGACGGAATCATGCTCGGCAAATACATGAGCAAGGCCAAGTTTTTTTCAGCGCTGGAAAGCGGCTTTGCCTTCTGCGACGTTATCCTGGGCTGGGACAGTAAAGACCAGCTCTATGACAATGTAAAATACACCGGCTGGCATACCGGATACCCCGATGCTCCCGTTCGAATCTTGCCCCACTCTTGCCGGGAAATCCCTTTTGAAAATGGCATGCTACTGTTCATCGCAGAATTCAAGGATCAGTCAGAAGCTCTCTGTCCCCGCGGGACATTGAGAAGGGTGATCGAAAAAGCGTCCGACATGGGCTTTGATGCCCGTGCAGCGCTGGAATATGAGTTTTTTATGTTCCAGGAGACACCAGAATCGGTTCGGGAAAAGGGTTTTCGAAACCTCAAACCACTGACGCCTGACTGGTTTGGTTATTCCATGATCAGAAACTCAGTGCATTCCGACCTGTATCACCAGATACTGGAAATGGCTGAGGTGATGGACTTTCCCATCGAAGGTATTCATACAGAGACCGGGCCGGGCGTGGTCGAAGCAGCCATTGCCGTTGACTCTGCAGAAAATGCCGCAGATAAAGCGGCACTGTTTAAAACGTTTATGAAAGTGCTGGCACAGCGTAATGATCTGATGGCGACGTTTATGGCCAAGTGGTCACCGGATTATCCGGGGCAGAGCGGTCATATTCATTTGTCTCTGTTCAACAAAAAAGATGGGCAGTCGGCGTTCTTTGATCCCAGCCAGAAACACAATATCAGCCAGACACAAAGACACTTTATTGCCGGTTTGCAGCGATTAATGCCTGAATTCCTGCCCATGCTGGCCCCTACCGTCAATAGTTACACCCGACTCATTCCCGGTTTCTGGGCACCTACCGACGCGACCTGGGGGGTTGAAAACCGAACCACCGCATTACGTGTTATTCCGGGCTCAGAGAAGTCACAGAGAGTGGAGTACCGGTTGGGCTCTGCAGATGCTAACCCTTATCTTTCACTTTCTGCGGCGTTGGCTTCTGGCCTTCAGGGAATTATTCACCAATGGGAGCCCGAGGATCAGGTTAAAGGTAATGCCTACGATCAAGGGCACTCACCTGAATTCGCACTGCCTTCAACAC